>JAIRSV010000017.1 GCA_031255275.1 Proteiniphilum sp. | reverse complement strand
AACTGTTTGAGTAGACCCCAATTTTTATTTAACAGGTTGCCTACATTAAGAATATCCAATGTGGCCTGGAAAGTATGGGTTCTCGAACCTGAACGAATATAAAAATCCTGCATGAATTTAAAATCCCACCTATTTAGCCAGGGCTTTAAACCGGCATTTCTTTTCATATATCCTCCTCGCGCATCTCTCAAATCTTTATGATTTTCAACAAAAGCATCAAATGCCGCAGCCTGTTCAGCGGCTGTGAAAACAACGGTACCGTCATTTTTCAGAATATCAGCAAATTTCAGTTCACTGCTATTTTTCGGCACATACAACAGATCCATTGAAACCCCATCCTGGTTGAAATCATTGGAATAGGTGTATGCAAAACGCCCCTGGTGCGATCCGCTGTAAAACAGCGAGAATGTTGAAGCGAAATTGCGGGCATAGGTAATCCTGTATGATATATTCCCAACAATTCTGTGAGGAACAGCATATTGAGAGTATCCCATTAGCTGTTCATTAGGATCATTTATGCTGTAGTTATTAGACCAGGCAGAATTCGCTGCCGACCCCGGATTGCCGGTAATATCTTCCGCATCGAAATAAGTATAAAACAGAGATCCGCTAAATCCCGCTGTTTCCTGCAAGGTCAGTCCGACCGTGGCAGTAGTGGAATATCCTTTATCCGTATTCATGAGAACAGGGATAATACTTCCGGTGGCAGGATTATATTTCGCGTCGTTTGAATTGGCCCATAAATCACGATTATCATTTCCGTAAGACATTTGCCCGGATGCCGGCTTTCTGTTGGCGTTGAATTGATAAATAGCATTAATATCTTTTGAGTAGATAAAATCGGCCGTAGCAATCAACGGCGTTCCGGGTATTTTCCAATCCGCGCCGATACTTGACCGCAATATGGATGGCATTTTAAAGTCCTGGGCGACCACGGCAAAACTACCGGGAGCGGCCGTCGGATTAGGAGGAAACCTATTCGGTAATTGTTTCACCCAATACATCGGATCAGGATTAAAACTGGTGATTTCAGCCAAAGTGGCACTGTTTACAGGTTCAAATGTATTTTGGATCATGCCGGAGTTCGTAGGCATATTCGTAAACCATACAAAAGGTATATTGCCGGTAAAGATACCTGTTCCGCCTCTTACTTGCAGTGAACGGTTGCCATTCACATCCCAGTTGAAGCCCAAGCGCGGTGAGAACAATAATTTTGACTTCGGCCACTTCCCGGTAGAATAAAAAGTCTTATTACCTTCAGCGTCCAGTAATTCTATTTTCTCCACTTCAGGATTGTCATAAGGATCATCCAGGAAGAGCGGCATATCAACCCTTAAACCTGCCGTTAAGTTAAAACGGGGCGACACGGCGTATTTATCCTGAATATACGCTCCGGCCGTAGCAAATTTCACACGGGCATAAGTATCTTTTCCCTCATAAGGGTACGTGATGCCGAATACATCAGGAGTTTTTCCTTCGATAAAAGCTTCTACACTTCCGTAACGGTAATAAGAGGTGCCCAGTCTCACATAACTATTGGCAAAACTCTTCGATTCAAAACTCGCGCCTCCCGTTATCGTGTGATTTCCTGCAAGATATACCAAGTTGTTGGTAATAGAGACATTGTTATTAATCACCTCGTTATTGTATGAGAATAATTCCGTGCCGAATGTCATATAGTTTGCGCCATTTTGCCAAATATCCACCATCGGGAAAAGACTGCCGGGGGTACTTCTCGTATCTTGAACTTTACTGTATGTAGCTATGAATTGGTTGGACAACGATGAATTAATCACACTGTTCAATTCACCGGTCAACGAAGTAACTATATTTTTAAAGCTATAATTGGCATTTTCAAATGCGATAGAATTGCTACTGATACGGCCTGTACCGGAACGCGGATTAGGTCCCGAAGATGCGTTCGTTTCCTGCTCGCTTGTTCCGGTCATGGTGTTAAAACGAATTGTAAACCTGTTTCTATCATTTATGTTCCAGTCAATCTTGGCCAATACTTTAAAATTCTTTACAGCATAGTTATTCGCATAGTTCTCATATCTTCCGGGATCATAACTGTATTTACTTTTCAGGTGACTGGCCACTTTTTCCAAATCCTCGGCCGTTACGCGAGTAACATTAGGCCCGGATAAACCCGGTCTTGCCGCTAACCAGTTATTTCCTGATCCCAAAGTATTTTCATATTCAAAGTTTCCGAAAAAGAACAGTTTATTTTTAATTATCGGAGCGCCGACCCTTGCACCATAGACCTGATTTTTATTCCGTCCGTCCTCAGACAATTTATCATCTCCCACATTCAGTCCCGAAAAAGATTTGGGACGCAGATACATATAAGCGGAACCTTCTATACTGTTTGTCCCACTCCGTGTAACGGCATTCACACCGGCACCGGTAAAACCTGTTTGACGCACATCGTAAGGAGCAATATTCACCGATACTTCTTCAATCGCATCTAACGAAATCGGCTGACTTTCGCCACCGGGCAACGCATTTGAACTCAAACCAAATGCATTATTAAAGTTCGCCCCGTCAATTTGCAAATTGTTATACCGGCCGTCTCGTCCCGCAAAACCATTACCACTTGCCTGAGGAGTCAATCTCGTAAAATCCGTAATACTTCTATTGACTGTGGGCATTCTGTTAATCGTCATGGAAGTGATATTTGTTGAAGCTCCTGTCCTGTCGCTATTCAATATAGGATTGCGGAACGCAGTAACCACTACTTCTCCCAAAGACACCGTCTCTTCCTTCATTACCACATTGTGCACGTAGTTTTCACCCAGGCTAAGGGTAATATTTTCAGCAATATTATTTCCATAACCAATATAGGTAATTTCCACGGTGTATGGCCCCCCCACACGCATACCGTTCAAATTATAACGGCCATCCATGTTGGTCACGGTACCGTAGGCTGTTCCGGAAGGCACATGCGTAGCAACAACCGTTGCGCCTATCACGGTTCCGTCGGCGTCCGTAACACGTCCGCTCATACTGGAAGTTGTTACCTGAGCCTGCATCACAGTAGCCGCCATCAAAGCAAAAGCTACTGCTAAAAACTTCAATCTCTTTACCATAAATTCAATGTTTAAATTATTGTTAGTATTTTAATAAAACCCCCACAAATGTACGATAAATTCAGCTAAATTCTGTTGCGTTTCCGTTACTTTTCTTTACTCTTTCATACTCTTGCTTTTGCAGCAACAATTTCGAGGTTAAAACAATACCGTGCGAACAGATGCCGGGAAATAACAACCAGATAGACAGCCTCCTGTCTTTTTCACGGTAAAAAACAAAGCGGACAGCTTCCAATTTTCATTTTCAGCCATCCGCTTTCACAGTGTGTACCTGATTAATCTATACGGTGATTACATCATGCCACCCATTCCTCCGCCACCCATAGGAGGCATCGGAGCCGGGTTTTCCTCTTTCTTGTCAGTAATCACGCACTCGGTTGTGAGGAACATGCCGGCTATGGAAGCGGCATTTTCCAAAGCAACACGCGTTACTTTCGCAGGATCAATCACGCCCGTTTCGTAGAGATTTTCATACTGATCGGTACGGGCATTGTAACCGAAATCAGCTTTGCCTTCGCGCACTTTCTGTACTACCACTGCACCCTCTTTTCCGGCGTTCGACACTATCTGACGAAGCGGTTCTTCGATAGCGCGTTTCACTATTTCGATACCGGTAGTTTCGTCCTCGTTTTCGCCCTTCAGCTCTTCGAGCACTTCAATGGCGCGAACGTACGCAACACCGCCGCCGGGAACGGTTCCCTCTTCCACGGCAGCGCGGGTTGCCGACAGGGCGTCCTGCACGCGATCTTTCTTTTCTTTCATTTCCACTTCGGAAGGTGCGCCTACGTAAAGCACAGCCACACCGCCAGCCAGTTTAGCCAAACGTTCCTGCAATTTCTCGCGATCGTAATCGGATGTGGTCTTTTCAATTTGCGCGCGAATCTGTCCGATACGGTTGCTGATAGCTTCCTTGTCGCCGATTCCGCCCACAACAGTAGTCGTATCCTTGTCGATAGTCACCTTTTCAGCGCTACCCAGCATGTCGAGCGAAGCGTTTTCCAGCGTGAGACCTTTTTCTTCGGAGATTACAATACCTCCGGTCAGGATGGCGATGTCTTCCAGCATCTCTTTTCTGCGGTCTCCGAATCCGGGAGCTTTCACGGCGGCAACTTTCAGTGATCCGCGCAGACGATTCACTACCAGCGTGGTGAGCGCTTCGGAGTCAATATCTTCGGCGATGATCAGCATCGGTTTTCCGGTCTGGATTCCTTTTTCCAGAATGGGAAGAAGATCTTTGATTGCGGAGATCTTTTTGTCGTGAATAAGGATGAGCGGATTTTCAAAAGCCACTTCCATCGCTTCCGTATCGGTCACGAAATAGGAAGAGATATATCCGCGATCGAACTGCATACCTTCCACCACGTCTACATAAGTATCGGTGCCTTTAGACTCTTCCACGGTGATGACCCCTTCCTTGCTTACCTTCTGCATGGCTTCGGCGATCAGCTTACCGATGGTTTCGTCGCCGTTTGACGAAATTTTGGCCACATTCTCTATTTTCTTCAGGTCATTACCCACTTCGACGGCCTGATCCCTCAGATTTTCGACCACCGTAGCCACGGCTTTGTCGATACCGCGCTTCAGATCCATCGGGTTAGCGCCCGCGGTCACGTTTTTCAGCCCTACGCCGATGATGGACTGCGCCAGTACGGTAGCGGTAGTTGTTCCGTCGCCGGCATCGTCGTTGGTCTTGGAAGCCACCTCTCTCACCAGTTGCGCGCCCATGTTCTGGAAAGCGTTTTCGAGTTCGACCTCTTTTGCTACGGTCACACCGTCTTTCGTGATCTGGGGTGCGCCATACTTTTTATCAATAATCACATTCCTGCCCTTGGGGCCCAATGTTACCTTAACGGCGTCTGCCAGTTCGTCCACGCCCTTCTTCAGAAGGTCGCGGGCATCCATGTTGAATTTAATCTCTTTTGCCATTTTATTTTGATTGTTTGTTCGTTTTTAATACGTGTTGATGAACTCTCTGTTAAGTTGAATGAATACGGAGAACTTGTCTCGCAACTTATTCGATGATTCCCAGAATGTCGGACTGACGCATAATGAGATACTGGACGCTGTCGATTTCGATTTCGGTGCCTGCATATTTACCATAAAGCACTTTATCGCCCTGTTTGACGACCATTTCCTCATCTTTCGTACCTTTTCCCACGGCTATTACTTCGCCTTTCAGCGGTTTTTCTTTTGCCGTATCGGGGATAATGATTCCACTCACTGTTTTTTCTTCTGCAGCGGCCGGCTTCACCAGCACTCTGTCTGCCAACGGTTTAATATTCATACGATCTATTAAAATTGATGTTAATAATGTTTGTTATTTAAATTGACATTACCTCAACTGCGAATTTTGTGCCAAATTTATCCAACTCCTTTTTTTGCCGGAAAAAACGACCTGAGGGGAAAAAACTGTCAAAAATCCTGACAAAATTTCAGTCGGATACCGTTGACCGGTCTCCCTGCTTGCCGGAACGGCGAAAACAGAAAACGATATAGACGGCTACTCGGCGTTTCTTGTTACCTTTGCGGAATAAACAAGGCGGAAAAGCGACCGGACAAAAGGCGGAAAGTCTTACGCGTCCGGGGATACGCCGATAATGAAAACCGGAATGATGAAAAGAATGAAAAGAATACTGCTGTTTTTATGCGTTATCACGGCGACAGCCGTACAGGGACAGCCATACAGGCGCATCGTATCGCTGGCGCCCTCGTTTACGCAAAGCCTCTATTATATGGAAGCCGGGGATAAGCTGGTGGGATGTACGAACTACTGCGCGGCTGCCCGGGGGGACAACAAGGAGATTGTGGCTTCGGCCGTGAAGGCGAACGTGGAAAAGATCATCAGCCTGAAGCCCGACCTGGTACTGGCTTCCGGGCTGACCGACCCGAAGGATACGAAACTGCTGAGGAAGGCCGGGATACGGGTGGAAACAATCCTTTCCCCCAAATCTTTTGAAGAGATCTGCGACCAGTTCGTCAGGCTGGGGGCGATGGTGGGAAAGAGCGAAAGGGCGCGCGCACTGGTGGAGGAAAGCCGGCGTACCGTCGGGAAAATAGCGGAAAAGAACAGAGGCGGCGCGCGCCGGAAGATGTTTTTCCAGATCGGCGTCAATCCCCTGTTTACCGTCATCCCCGGCACCTTTATGAACGACTATGCGACGCTGTTGGGTATGGAAAACATCTCGAAAAATCTGACGCATGGAACCGTCACCCGCGAATTTGTCATTGCCGGAAACCCGGACTGTATTTTCATCGCCACTATGGGGGTTGCGGGCGAAGAGGAACTGAAAACCTGGAGTCGGTTTCCAGGGCTGAAGGCGGCGCGGGAGAAGCAGATTTACATAATCGACTCGGACATTGCCTGCCAGCCGACCCCCGTCACGTTTGCGCTGACGATGGAGGCAATGGACAGGGCGCTGGGTGAATGAACCGTACGTCCGGATTTTCGATCCCGTGACCGGAAAATCCGAAGCCGGAAGGGGATCGAGTATTAAATAAAGGAATAAGAATGAAACGAAAAGAATTACGCTGGAGCCTCTCTCTTCTGCTGTTGCTGACGGGCCTGGCAGCCGCCTCCGCGCTGTCGCTGGGGACGGGCGAAGTCCCGGTGCGGATGGGCGACCTGCCGCGCATCCTCGCCGACAGGGAATGTCCGGAATACGGCATCCTGGCATACATCCGCATCCCGCGCACGCTGCTCGGACTGGCCACAGGCGGAAGCCTCGGTCTGGCCGGCGCCATCCTGCAGGGGATATACCGGAACCCGCTGGTGGAACCCTACACGCTCGGCATTTCAGGCGGCGCGTCGCTGGGCGTCACCTTCGCCATCACCACGGGATTGCACCTGGTCAATATCCTGTTCCTGCCGCTGGCAGGATTCGCCGGCGCCTTCGCCACCATATTCCTCGTGTACGCCCTCAGCCTCGGAAGGGGAGGCGTCAGCGTCAACAGGATGCTGCTTATCGGCGTAATGATCAGTTTCATCTCCTCGTCGCTGATGATGTTCTTCATGTCGGTCACCTCCGCGGAGAATATCCACGGAATCGTCTTCTGGATCATGGGGTCGCTCAACGAGTCGAACGGCGCGATGATCGCGGCGATGATCGTCCTGTCGCTGACGGGACTGGGGGCGGCCTACCTGTTCGCCACACCGCTCAACGCGCTGAGGCTGGGCGAAGAGAGGGCGGCTCACCTGGGTTTCGACACGAACGGTGTGATCCGTATCCTCTTCATCATCACATCGCTGCTCACGGGCGCCTGCATCGCGGTGGCGGGAGTCATCGGGTTCGTGGGACTGGTGATCCCGCACATCACGCGCCTGTGGACGGGCAGCGACTATCGGATATTGCTTGCGGCTTCTTTCCTGAGCGGAAGCATTTTCCTGATCCTCTGCGACGTGGCGGCGCGCTGCGTGATCTCGCCCAACGAACTGCCTGTCGGGGTGATTACGGGCGTTGCGGGCGGCGTGACGTTTATCCTGCTGCTGAGCGAGGTGCGGCGAAAAGAATTACAGTCTAAAAAGCTATGAACGGTTTCCTTGACATACAGGATCTCTCCTGCGGATATGGCGACGGTTTCCGGGTACAGGGCATCAGCCTGTTGCTGGGGAAAGGGTCGTTTGCCGGAATCATCGGGCCTAACGGTTCGGGAAAGACTACGCTGTTCAGGGGCATTTCCGGCTCCCTGCCGCTGAGGAGCGGACGCGTACTGCTGGAGGGGAACGATATGGCGCAGCTTTCCCGGCGGGAGAGGGCGCAGCGGGTGGCGATCGTTCCGCAGTTTCCGGAGGCGGCGGAGCTGTCGGTGGAAGAGTATGTGCTGATGGGACGGTTGCCGTACCGGCGACGGTTCAGGTTCTTCGACGGGAAGGAGGACGTGGAGATTGCGCACCATTACATGCAGTTGACCGATACTTACCGCCTGCGGCACAAGTCTGTGAGGGAACTGAGCGGAGGCGAACGGCAAATGGCCGACATCGCCTGCGCGCTGGCGCAGCAGCCCCGGCTGCTGCTGCTCGACGAGCCTACGGCGCATCTGGACATCTCGCACCGGATGCGGTTTATGAACCTTATCCGCCGGCTGAACGGGGATTTGAAGCTGAGTGTGATGATGATTGTGCACGACCTTTCGCTCGCGGCCGAATATTGCGACTTCCTGCTGATGATGAAGGGGGGGAGGGCCTTTTGCCAGGGAACGCCCGGGGAGGTGGTGACGTATGAGCACGTTGAGCGCGTGTATGACGCGGTGGTGATCGTGAAGACCAATCCCGTGTCGGGCAGACCCGTCGTCTTTCCCGTGTCCGAAGAGTGGCTGGGGGGAACGCTTCCCTGAGAGCTTCCGCCCGGATTCGGACTTTACATTTGAGGTCAGGGGCTGTTCTTTTCCGGCTTTCCTTCCCGCCCCTTCTCCAGCCTTTCCTCCAGCATCGCCAGACGGTCGCGCCACTGCGCGGCTTCCAGAAATTCCAGCTTCTTTGCCGCCGCCAGCATCGCCCGACGGGCACGTTCCGCTTCCCTCTTCAGGTCGCCGGAGGTGGCGTAGCCGGCTGCCGGCTCGGCGGCGGACATGGAGTAATCCGGCTCGGCGTAAGCCTTTCCGCCCGCGGCGGCGAAAACTGTTGCTGCCTGTCCTCCCGTCAGCGAAGGGGGAGTGTACGTTTTCCTTATCTGCTGCGGAGTGATGCCGTGTTCCCTGTTATATTTTATCTGCTTTTCGCGCCGACGGCCGGTTTCGTCAATGGTCTTCTGCATACTGAGGGTGATCCTGTCGGCATAGAAGATCACCTTTCCGTTGACGTTTCGCGCGGCGCGGCCGGCGGTCTGCGTGAGGGAGCGGTGCGAACGGAGGTAACCCTCCTTGTCGGCGTCGATCACGGCCACGAGCGATACTTCGGGCAGGTCGAGTCCTTCGCGCAGGAGGTTTACGCCGATCAGCACGTCGAAGGTGCCGCGACGCAACCCGTCCATGATTTTGACCCGCTCGAGGGTCTCTACGCCGGAGTGGATGTAGGTGCAGCGTACGCCGTTTGCGGCCAGGTATTCGGTCAGTTCCTCGGCCATCTGCTTGGTGAGGGTGGTGACGAGGATGCGTTCGTTTACGGCGGTGCGCCGCCGGATCTCTTCCATAAGGTCGTCTACCTGGTGGCGGCTGGGGCGTACGTCGATGGGGGGGTCGAGCAGGCCGGTGGGGCGGATCAGCTGGTCTACGGCGACGCCTTCGGAGCGTTCCAGTTCGTAGTCGGCGGGGGTTGCGCTGACGAAGATGATTTCGGGGGTGAGCGCTTCGAATTCGGCGAAGGTCAGCGGACGGTTGTCCATCGCGGCGGGGAGACGGAAGCCGTATTCCACGAGGTTTATCTTGCGGGAGCGGTCGCCGCCGTACATGGCGTGTACCTGGGGGAGGGTGACGTGGCTCTCGTCGATGACGGTGAGGTAGTCGTCGGGAAAGAAGTCGAGCAGGCAAAAGGGGCGCGTGCCGGGGGGGCGGCCGTCGAAGTAGCGTGAGTAGTTTTCTATACCGGCGCAGTGTCCCATTTCGCGGATCATCTCCAGGTCGTATGTCACCCTTTCGCTGAGGCGTTTGGCTTCAAGGGATTTGCCTCGGGAATGGAAAAATTCTACCTGTTTCCAGAGGTCTGTCTGAATTTCGTCGAGCGCCCTGTTGATGCGTTCCTGTGTGGTGACGAAGAGGTTGGCCGGGAAGATGCGACAGGTGTCGAGGCGTTCGAGGGTGATGCCCGTCAGCGGGTCTGCGGCTTCGATGCTCTCTACCTCGTCTCCCCAGAAGATGATGCGGAGGATGCTGTCGCGGTATGCGAGGTAGATGTCGACGGTGTCTCCCTTGACGCGGAAGTTTCCCGGGCCGAAGCCGGGTGTTTCGTTGCGCGAGTAGAGGATGTCGACGAGCCGGCGCAACATGCGGTCGCGTTCCAGCGTCTGCCCCCGGCGGAGTTCGACGAGGGTTTTCCTGAAGTCTTCGGGGTTGCCGATGCCGTAGAGGCAGGAGACGGAGGAGATGACGATTACGTCCCTTCGTCCGGAGAGCAGCGAGGAGACGGTGGCGAGGCGGAGCTTTTCGAGATCGGCGTTGATGGAGAGATCCTTGTCTATATAGGTGTCGGTGGCGGGGATATAGGCTTCGGGCTGATAGTAGTCGTAGTAGGAGACGTAGTATTCCACGGCGTTATCGGGGAAGAAGCTTTTGAACTCGCCGTAGAGCTGTGCGGCGAGCGTCTTGTTGTGGCTCAGTACGAGGGTTGGTTTGTTGACGTGGGCGATGACGTTGGCGACGGTGAAGGTTTTGCCCGATCCGGTGACGCCGAGCAGCGTCTGACAGGGGACTTTGCGTCGCAGCCCGTCCAGAAGGGAGGCGATGGCTTCGGGCTGGTCACCCGTGGGGCAGTAGGCCGAGGTAAGCCTGAAGTCCATTGTTACGGCGCTTCGGGGTAGGGCTTCGTCTCGAATATGCTGGTGACCTGGAAGATACTGTCCAGTTCCAGCTGGGCGATGTATCCGTACTCCTCGCCCGTGACGCCGACGCGGGTGTATATTTTCCGGAAGGGGACGCTGACGCTGTAGTGAGTGTTGTCCGTCTGGCGGCAGCTAAGCGACTGCATGTCGGGGTCGAAGCGCGTGGAGAAGTCCGGTTTTCGTGCACTGGCGGCGAGCAGGGTGCGGGTGACTTCCTCGCGCGTGGCGGCGCCGATGTCGAAGAAGCGGTAGACGACGGGGGCCAGGCTGCGGATGAGTCCATCGCTGTTGAGGGAGGAGAGGGCGGCGAAGAATTCGCTCACCGGCGTGCGTATGCTGTCCAGCAGAACGCCGTCGACGGGTAGCGGGCCGAAGAGGAGTCCGTGCCTCCTGCGCGCATCGGCTGCATAACCGCCCCGGACGCCGCCTTCTTCGGCGAGCAGGAGGTAGGCAGAGTAGGATTCGGGCGTATTCTTCCTCAGGGCGCCGACCCAGACGAGTGAATCGAGCCGTTCTTCGGCGAGCGGGACGTAGGGGCCGTCGGGGTAGCGGGCGAGGAAGTCGCGCAGTTCCGAAACGTTGTCCGAAGCCTTCATCCTCTCCCACATCTCAGCCTCTTCGGCCTTGAGGCTGAGGAGGCCGTCTTGTGCCGCGTCGAAATAGTTGCCGCGGGGATACGCCTCCATATAGGCAAGGAATGCTTCCACGGTGTTGGCCTCGCAGGCGGCCTCCCAGCTGTCGCGGTCGATGTTTCTCCGCCGGAGGGCGGCGCTGTGGACGAAAAAGGCGACGGCGAGAAGCGCAAGCGCCAACAGGGAGAGGGAGATTGTCAGGACTATCCGTCCCGTTTTCCCCGGTCTCCTTCCCGACCCTTCCGTCCTGCCGGTCTTTTCCGTCATTTTCGTTTTTTCCGTCCTTTTTATTCTGCTCTCTTTTATTCTGCTCTCTCTGTTTGTCCTTTCCTTTTGTTCTTTCCGTTCCGTCTTCGCCATCTCCTCCTTCATCACCGTCGCCGTCGGGGCGGGGCGTTCCGCGCTTCCGCCTGCGGGCGCCGTCTCGGCAGGTTCAGTTCCTGCGGACGCGGTCCTGTTTTTCCTGCCCAGGCGGTAGTAGCGTCTCAGGCTGCGGCGGAGGGAGGGGTCGATGGCCACTCCCCTTTCATCTTCCCCGCGCAAGTCCAGCTCATATTCCATCCTCATTTTCTTCGAGCACTTTTCGCAAAAGGAAGCGTCCCCGCGATTGGGTTTTCCGCAGAGGGGACAGGGGCGCGAGAAGCGTGCATAAAAGGGTGACGGGCGACGGCGCCTCACGCTGCGGCGGCGGCAGGATTCGAAGAAGGCCACTCTATGGTCTTCTCCCGAGAGGAAGAGTTCATATTCCTTCCTCATTCTCGTTGAACATTCTTCGCAAAAGAGGGTATCTCCGCCTTTGGGTTTTCCGCAGAGGGGACAGGATCGCAGGGGGTGATCCGAAAAGAGGGATGGAGAGTCTGACATTCTTCGCTGTTAATTAACTGTAATTTTCACTTTGAGAGAATAACAAAGCTGTCCGGGAGTTTTCCTCAGCGAAGTTGTCCAGGTTCCGGCAGGCTTCTTCGCGCCGGGAACTGCACCGGACAGCGGGTTGTTATCCCTTCGCCGGCCATCGAAACAGCTTTTGTTACACTTCCGCTCTTTTTCCCGGAGAACAGGCAAAGGTTTCCGAATAATATCCTCTTGGCAAGCGGTTGTTGTTTGATGCGACGGTGTCGCGACTGTTCCTCAGACCTGCTTAGGGTCTCTATTTTTAATTCGGAGCAAAAGTAGCAAAGATTGAAATAATATCAAAATTTATCTACCTTTCTTTTTTTGCCGTGTGCGTATTTTTCTCTATCTTGCCGCCGTTTTCGCGTTCCGAACAACGGATCCGGCGGATGATGCGCTGATACCTCCGGGGATTTCGGCGATACCGGCGAATTCCACAGTGAAGTCGGCAGACTTTCCGGTGAAATCAGCAAGCCTTCCGGTGAAATCAGCAAGCCTTCCGGTGAAATCAGCGAGTCGTCCGGTGAAATCAGCGAGCCGTCCGGTGAAATCAGCGAGCCGTCCGGTGAGATCAGCAAGCCTTCCGGTGAAATCAGCAAGCCTTCCGGTGAAATCAGCGAGTCGTCCGGTGATGTCTGCGAGGATTCCGGTGAAATCAGCTTTGTCTGTGGTGAATTGAAAATGATTGATAATGTCAAGTAGAGAAAACCAGCTCGGGGAGCGCCCGAGTGGCAAGGGGCGGGAGCACCCGCCCCGACGAACGAAAAAAATTAATGAGAAGAAGTAAAATCTGTTTCCAGAGCGCGATAGCGCAAGCTCCCCTCTTGAGAGGGGGTTGGGGGTGTGTTATAGATGAGAAGCGGAGAATGGCTATGTGATGATGTGATAATATGATAATATGATGATGAAAAGTATTGTAACTGCGCGCTGTCGCGCTCCGAAATCGCTCGTCGGGGCGGGTGCTCCCGCCCCTTGCCGCTCAGGCGTTCCCCGAGCTGGTTTTCATTTTTCATTCTTCATTTATTGAAAGATTATGAATACTTACCATTGGGATTATATCCCCAGAAAGGATGCGGAACTGGTTGCCTGGAGCGCCAATTTCGTGGGGAAGGTGGCGGCAAACGCGGTGGCGTGGGAGATCCCGCCCGGTGAGGTGGATTTTCTCCGGACGGCTGCCGGTGCTTTTGCCGCGCTTCACGCTCGGGTAGACAGTCCGGCCAGAACCTCTGTCCTGGTGGCGGAGAAGAATGCTGCCCGAAAGGTGCTGGAGACGGCGATCCGCAGACTGGCGGGGTGGCGGCTGAAGAATCCGGCGATTACGAATGTTGATCGTGTGGCGCTGGGGCTCCGCGTGCGTGATGCTGTGCCGTCGACGAATCCGGTGCCGGCTTCGCGCCCGGAAATCGAAATTGAGGTGGTGGATGTGCGCCGACTGAGGGTGCTCTTCCGCGACATGGGGAGCGCGGGAAGGGCTAAGCCGCGCGGGGTGACCGGTGCGCTGATTGCTTATGCCCTCTGCGGCACGCCGCCGACCGGCACCGGTGCGCTGACTCGCTGCGTGCTGGCGACGCGTACGCCGTATGGACTGGAGTTTGCGGAGGAGGAGCGCGGCCGGACGGTCTATTTCGCTGCCCGCTGGCAGAACCGTAAGGGGTTGTGCGGGCCGTGGAGCAAGATCGAGAGCGCCATCGTCCCGTAGGGGGCGACGGGGGCGGCGCGCCGGCGATGGTTTATGATTGTTTTCTTCTGAATATTCCGACTGTTATGATTGAGTTTCCTTCCGCATCCGAGGGTGCTTCTCCGGATGAGATCCGGGGGCCGCTCCCCGGCGGGCGACTTTCCCGGTATGGGCTTCTCCGCGTCAGGCTCCTGCGAACGGACCGTGTAGTGAAACTGCTTTTCTGCGTCACGGAGGCGACAGAGACGACAGAGACGACGGAGGGGGAGCGTCCGGGCAGGGAGGTGGCGGTCAGGTATGGCGCTCCGGCGGGGATGGGTGCTTTTGAGACTTCGGCAGAGAGGTTCCGGGAGGGGGCTATCCTGAATCTGGTGGATTGCGTTGCGGACGGGGAGGGTTTTCTCGTCCCCGGCCATATTGTCCTTGAGCCTGATTACCTGATTGACGCTTCGGCCATTGCGGAGTGTTTCCGGGATTATCTGATCTCTCCGCTCCTGTACTTCGGCAACCGCTTTGAGGAGAGGGAGAATCACTCTTACCTGTTGCTGGGGAATCTGGCGAATTTTTTTCTCGACGAACTGGCGTTTGCTGCCGATCCGGCTAAGGTGACTTTCCCGGAGGTTTTTCTCCGGTCGTTCCGGCAGTCGCCCTTCGAGTATGCTGCCTGCGAAGAGCTTCGTGCTCCGGACGACTTCAGGATGTTTATGGAGATGGCGAAGAATCAGTTCGAAAATATCCGGCGAGTGATTCTCGACGACTTCCCCCGATGGGGTATCGATCTGCACAGCTGTACGCTGGAGCCGTCGTTCTTCAGCCAGCGCTTCGGCTTCCAGGGGCGGCTCGACCTGCTGCAGCCCCGTTCACCGGATGCGCCGGCCCGCATCGTGGAACTCAAGTCGGGACGGTTGCCTTATCCTCCTTCCGACGCCGGCCGGATTTCTCTTGCCCACGAGGTGCAGGCAGCGGTGTATCGCATGATGATTGAATACCTTGACGGGGGGGAACGGCGTCCGGCGGATACTTTTATCCTCTATTCGGCGGGAAACCGGCCGGGGGGGAATCTCCGTCCGGCGGCGGCGGATGCTGCCCCGGAGATGCGGGTGGTGAACCTGCGTAACCTGATTGTGGCAGGCGAGCTGGTGCTGGCCGGGGAGGGGAACGGGGAGGCGGAAGCGCTCTTCGGTGCGCTCTTCGGCCTCCTTCGCACGGGGCGGAAGCTTCCCGCGTTTTTCACCGCGAAGCTGGAGCGGATGCGTACCCTTCTGTCGGAGTGCAGCGGGACGGAACGTGCGTATTTCTACCGGTTTGTCCGGTTCGTTTCGCGGGAGCTTTACCTTACCAAAACGGGGGGAGGAGCCGGCGAAACGCCGACGGGGACGGCGGCGCTGTGGAAGCGTCCCTTCAGCGAGCGCGCCGGGGCGCTCGACGTCCTCTACGACCTCTCTATCCGGAGTGTGACGGAGGCGGGCGGGGGCATGACGATTGTCTTTGCCCGGGAGCGGGCGGAGAATGATATTGTAAACTTCCGGGAGGGCGAAATCTGCATCGCTTATCCGCGGGAGGACGAGGGGGATACGGTACTGAACCGGCAGATACTCAAGGGGACTGTCGCGCGGATCACGCCCCGGTGTGTGGAGGTGCGCTTCCGCTACAGGCAGAAGAATCGCCGCCTTTTTGACGATAACCGGCGCTGGGCGATAGAGCATGATTCGCTTGACTCTTCCTGCAACAGTATGTTCAAAAGTCTTTATGCGTTTCTGGACGCTCCGCGCGGGAAGAGGGAGGTTTTGCTGGGACTTGCGCCTCCGGGAGAGGTGTCGCGACGGGCGTTCCGGGAAACGGATTCTCCTGCGGACATCGTCTGCCGGGCGATGAATGCGCGGGATTATTTTCTGATCGTGGGGCCTCCGGGGACGGGGAAGACGTCGATCCTTGCCCGTCGCCTTATCGAGGAGTTTCACGCGCGGCCGGACTGCAATATCATGGTGCTGGCTTATACGAACCGGGCGGTGGATGAGTTGTGTGAAGCGGTTTGCGCTGCTTTCGGCTGTCGCGCGGACGAGTGCGCGGCTTACATCCGGACAGGTTCCGAGCTTTCGTGTGCCGAGCCTTACCGTCACAGGCTGCTGCAGCGGATTTCGGAGGGGGCGGGGGACAGGGAGTCGCTCCGCCGGGAGATTGAACGGACGCGGATTTTTATCTCTACGCTGGCTTCCATCTGCGGACGGAAGGAGCTTTTCGGGTTGAAACACTTTCACGTGGCTATTATCGACGAGGCGTCGCAGATCCTCGAACCGCAGATTATCGGACTTCTTCCTCTCTTCGACCGCTTCATCATGATCGGCGACCATAATCAGCTCGCGACTATCGTGCTGCAGGAGGGTCGACATTCTGCCGTCAGCGAGCCGGCGCTGGCCGGAGCGGGGTTCGTCGACTGTCGCGACTCGCTGTTCGAGCGCCTGTTGCGCCGCTGCCGGACGCAGGGATGGCATCATGCCCTGGCGCAGCTCACCCGCCAGGGACGGATGCATGGTGAGATTGCGGCTTTTCCCTCCGCGGCTTTCTACGCGGGGAAGCTTTTTCCCGTACATGCCTGGCAGTCGGAGGAGTGGGTGATGCGCGCTCCTTCGGACAGTTTCTTCGACCGCCGGGTGGCTGCAGAGCGTACCGTTTTCTTTTCGACGGAGAATATCATCCGTCCTTCGTCTTCCGACAAGGTCTGCGAAACGGAGGCAGATCTTATCGTCGCGCTACTCACTTCCCTCCGCCGCGTGTACGAGGCGAACGGGAGGCCGTTCGACGCGGCCTCGACCGGCGTCATCGCTCCTTACCGGAATCAGATTGCGCTGATCAGGCATAAGCTTTCCGCGGCGGGACTCCCGGGCTGGGAGGAGATTATGATTGATACCGTCGAGCGGTATCAGGGCAGTCAGCGCGACGTGATCCTGATTTCGTTCTGCGCGAACAGGCCTTGCCGGATGGATTTCCTCTGCTGTCCGAACGGCGACGGGACGGTGGACAGAAAGCTTAACGTGGCGATTACCCGTGCGCGGCAACAGCTTTTTCTCGTCGGTAACGCGCCTGTCCTGCGCGCGTCTCCTGTCTACGCTGCCTTGCTTGACTCTTACCGGATGAGGGGGATTTATTCCGTGGTTGCTCCTGATCGGGACTGTCGCTCCTGAGGGGGCAGCGGACGAGAGAATCCGGAATGGGGGTGTAAATTTTCGGTACATTCTTTTTCACTGTGATATTTTTTCATATCTTTGCATTGCCATTGTCTTATGGTGTAACGGTAGCACAACAGATTCTGGTCCTGTTTGTCCAGGTTCGAATCCTGGTAAGACAACCAAAAAGTGAAACAGAATGCCTTAGGTCTTTACCGTATGTATAAGGTGAAAAAGTCTTAAATCTTCGCGAAATTATGAATTTCATCGGGTTAAAAGAAATTTTAATCCGATGTTTTTTTTGCGCTCACCCGGCGCTCCGCGTCATAACGTGCGAAAGGTAAACCGTCAGAACGGATAGCCTATCGCGAAATGAAAGGCAAAGTCGCGACGGAATGCCGGTTTGAAGATCGTCCAGCGAGAGCCTTCCGGGAGACCGGGATTGTGCGCCTTCATCCCTCCGTCGACCCTGATCAGCAGGAAGTCGAGATTCAAACGCAGGCCGAGTCCGTATGCCACGGCCAGCTCCCTGTAAAAACCGTTCCAGCGGAACATGCCGCCCGGTTGCTCCATATAATCCCGGACTGTCCATATATTTCCCGCGTCGACAAATGCTGCCAGTTCGAATATACCGGTGAGCTTGCGCCGAAATTCCAGACTGAGGTCAATCTTCACATCTCCTACCTTGTGGCCGAAATCCGATCTCATCGAGTCGCGGCTGTAGGTACCCGGCCCCAGCGTACGGGTGCTCCACCCTCTTACGCTGTTCGCTCCGCCGCCGAAGTAGCGTTTCTCGAATGGCAGGACGCCGGAGTTTCCGTATGGCCAGGCTATTCCTACCGCCAGGTGCGTTGCCAGGGTATTGTTTTCGTCGAAGGCGTGTGAGGCGGATATGTCGAAATCTCCCTTCAGGTATTCCGAATAGGGTTGTTGAAACAGTGTCTTCATACCTTTGTCATTTACCTCTCCCCCGCCCATGCCGGTAATGATGCGGGGCAGCCATCCTGCTACCTCTATGCCGGAGCGAAACCGGACAGGGACGGACGGCATCCGTCTCCCGAGGCGGTTGTAGTTGGTATAGGTGAGGCTGTATGCGCTGCGCATGATCAGCAGATCATCGTAGCTGTATCGCAGGATGGGATTGGTTTTTTCATTCAGATAAAGATCTTCAAAGCGCTTGGTTTTCCAGGGCATTCTCACATAGGTCACTCCCGCCGGTTCCAGCATGTGCTGCAGTTGCCATTCCACGGATGACCACTGGAACCGGGTGGAGAGGTTGAAGAACTGACGCAGGTATTCGGGGCGTTTCTGGAAGTTGATTCCCGCGGAAAATTCGGTCGACGCCGAGGGTTGATCTCCGAGGCGCTTCATCAGCCAGGGGAGCAGCAATTGCGGGATGGAGAGGAATGCTTCCGCGCCATATTCATAGAAGCTCTTATCGAGGAGGTTCAGGCTGTCGGACGCTGAGATAAATTCGTAAGCGGCATTCAACTGCAGCCTGAAGGTTTCTCCTCCCTTCAGGAAATTGCGGTGTTCGTACATCACGTTGCCGGCTACGCCGAGGTCGCCTCCCGAATTGGTGCCGTCTATCCCGAACTGCGTATAATGCAGGTTGCCCGGGAAGAGGGTGATCCTCGAATCAATACGGGCGGAGTCGTTCCGCATCGCGGGCGTCAGGTTGATAGACGTCTGATTTACCGGCCCCATTCCGTTCAGCGAGGCATAGGTTCGCTCGACCGTCCTGTCGGCATAGAGCCGCCCCGGACGCAGAAAGGTGTTGTAATAGACTGCGCGCGGACGCAGAAAGCGGTTTTTTCCCGAAATAATTCGTATTCCTCTGTAATCTACCGTGTCCAAATCCAACGAGGCGTGACGGGTCGAGTCCTGCAGGAGAACCGGATTTACTCCGTTGAGCACGGTTACATTTCCTATATAGTGTTGCCGGTAGCGCGTCGAATCCGAGGGATTGTTCAGAGCAAGTGTCACGTCTACCTGGTTTATCCCTGCGGTGGTGTCTGCGATAAAGTAGAAGTTTTCCTTCAGAAAGTTGTAGTATCCTCTGTTTCTCAGCATGGCGGTCATCCTTTCCCGGCCTTCTTCGAGTACGGAGAGATCAAAAATATCGCCTTCCTTCATCCATTCGAGCTGTCTGCTCCGGCTCAGGATATTGTGCACGGTGGTGTCGACCGAGTGAATCGTGTCGGTAAAAGTGCGGATACGGTATGGCTCGTTCCCCGTCACATTATAGGTGACACTGGCTCGCCTGTTTTTTTTCACTACGGCGGTGTCTACCTTCACATTCAGGTATCCCTTGTTTTTCAGGAGCAGGCGCATCTGCTCTGCCGAGATTACGGCCAGATGCTCATTATAAAGTACGGGTGGCTCGCCATACTTGTGGAGTTGCCTGTTTAGCCATGAGGAATTGTCATTGGGGATATTGTACATCTGCAGTTTCACCCTGCCCAGCAATATCATCGAAGAGTTGGGCTTCTGCCTCAGATAGGGGGTCAACGCGGAGGAACCGATTCCTCTTACATCCGATTTTATGTCGGTCCTGTTGAGGAGATAACTCCCCTCGGGCACCTTCCTGGTTACGTTGCAGGCGACCAGTGAGAATATCCACAATATGAAGGTTATGTATCTTTTTACTCGTATCATACATTATAATTAGCAGATTTATTTGGAATCAGGTACCGGGCTTTCCGTAACTCGAGAGAAGAGTCATCACGCTATCTATGCGTACCGGCGTACCGACTGGTTAATCATCCTCTTCTTCTTTTTTCCTGACGAACCGCAGATCGAACAGATCGCCGAATCTTTTCGCTTCGCGGGTGACCATCACCCCTACTCCCTGCGTGAGGGGAGTGCGGCGGTAGAAGCGCTGATTAGCCCGGTTGAAGGCTCGCAGCATTAGCCAGTTGTTTATATCATATTCCAGTTCGAACTCTCCCAGAAACTGCTGCTGACCTTCCACCGGCATACTGTTGTCGCCATAGCTCAGGTTCGTGTTTATGCGCAGCCGGTTATTCATCAGGCGGGTGGAAACGTCTACTCCCATCCGCACGTTTTCGAGGCTGCCGTCGACCGATTGCAGGTTGGTGCTGATTGACCAGTTATCCCTCAGCGCGCCGGCAAAGAGGGCGTCCAGTCCTCTGGAGAGTGTATTGGCGGCGATATTTGTCACCATCGACGAACCGAAACCCATATCGGGGGAGCCTTCCGACGGCACAAAACTGCCGGTGGTTACCAGGTAGACTACCTGAAGTATCTTTGTTTCCTCGTTCGTTATGAAGCTTTTTACCCGTTGCTGTACGTCGTTTGAATTTTCCGGCAATTCAACGTCAAACTGCAGATCCATCCCCTGCAGATTACCTCTGAGCTGGAGTATGGCATTGACCGGAACACGGGTATTGGGCAATTCGTTGACGAATGTGGTGCTGAGTGAGGCTAAATCGGCTCTTACGGGCCTGTAGGCCGTTACGTTGAATTGCGTATTCATCGGGTTCCCCTCCATGATGAGTCTGCTTCCTTCGCGGATGTTGAACTCTATCGTCCGGAGGTTCTGCAGGTTGTAGTGAAACTTTCCGCTGTTGATCACATAGTCTCCGTAAAGAAGTACCGGGGGGGTGGATTTGGAATTAAAGTTGACATTCAGTTCGCCCTCGCCGCTCACTTCAAGTGCGTCTCCGGTAGTCGGATTGAGTACCACGGCCGCCTCGAGCTGCGGAGTCAGATCTACGGTGACGTCGATCTTCACGGGCAGGCCGCCGGAGATATTACTGGCAAACTGCGTCCCGGAGTCTTCTTTCTTGCGCAGAAATGCCAGGGAATCGGGTTCCGGCGATCTGCTGTTTACATATATTATGCCGCTGTACTCCGTTGCGGTTGCTGTCTGCGGGAGCACTACGGTGACGTGGGATCTGCTTGTACTGGTCAGGTTTCCTCTTCCGAAGATTCCCGAAGGTGATCCCGTCACATTCAGTTCTCCCGACAGTTTCAGCCTGCCGTAGGCCATCAGGTCGGTACGGTTTGCGTTATTCAGCAGCATGAAGTCGTTGAACCGGATGCCGGCCTTATAGATCATGCGCCCGAAATTGGAATGGGAGAGGCTTATGTTTAGCGTGGCGGTGTGATTATTCTGATCGCGGATCACCAGGTTATCCAGCCCTACGTTGTCTCTCTGAATCCTTATCGTATCGGATATATAGTAGGTTACGTCGGCAAATGCTACTTTCATCATACCGTCGTCAATCCCCAGCCATCCTTCGGTTATCGGTTCGGCGAAAGTTCCGGTTACACGTATCTGGGAGTTCAGGCGTCCGTTCAGTTCGCTGAAGAGATCGGCCGTGAGCGGCCGGACAGCTTTCAGATCAAAATCGGCGATCCTGAGATCTATGTTCATTGGAAACGGACTGCCGTCGCCCGTGGGTATATATCCTTTGACGTCGAGGCTGCGCTTTTCTCCTTTCTCAAGCCAGGCGTTCAGTTTGAATCCGGACAGGTGATTGTCCCAGTCGCCATCGACCCGCAGCGTGCCGATGGTGTCGCCCTGCAGCGTAATATTTTCTACCCGGAGTTTCTCGGTACGGATCATCGGGTTGTCCAGCGCCTGCCGTACATAAATTTCGCCGTTAACGGAGCCGGTAAAATCGGAGACGTTAAATGCACTGAGGATATTTGCCATTTCCGTATTGCTGAAATAGATGCGTATATTGTCGGCTTCGCTTTTGGACGCTACTCCGTCTATCCCCAGCAGGAGCATGTTGTCTTCGCGTATTCTGAAGTTGGATATGGCTATGCGGTCTTTCCGATAGATAATGGCGGCATCGCTGAAGTCGAATCGCTTGCTGTTGAAGACGATCCTGGCCGGGGGGATGCGGATATTCGCGCCCATCCGGTCTTCACCGTCACGCAAGAATCCGGCTGTGATCAGCAGTTCTCCGTCGGTACGGGTATTGATCTGTTGGAGATTGAACGAGAGGTGGTTGCTCACCGAGTCTGACGCTGCGTCGCTGTTCAGTTTCACATTGATGTGTCCGCTGTTCTGCACGAGGTAGGTATTCACATCCGCCGCCAGTCCCGACGCGCGGTTATGCAGGTTCGCCCTTGTCTCCCGGATGTCGTTACTCCCGATCATTACGCGGGGAAGGTGTGCGTCAATCCGCAGCGATTCGCCGGCGGCCATGTTTACGCGACCGTTGATGGTGGCCGGTTCCACGTTATAGAACGGTAACGAGAGGGCGTATGAGAGATCTTCCGTGTTCTGAAGCCGGATATTGAACCGGAAGTTGTTTTTGCCGGTTTCGGGCTGCGGCTGCTGTCGGCTCTTCTCTACGATCACGGAGGGAAGATGGGTATGAATTGACTGCATCAGTTCTGCGCCGATGGTGGAGAAGTAGTAGTCGCCGGTGATGTCGCCTTCAAGAAAGGAGGAGGTAAATTCGATTTTCTTTTCCTTTCCCTCTTCGGCCAGCGCCTGCAGGTAGATTGCGCCGGGATTATAGAAAAAGTTACTGTCGCCCAGCAGAATGTTGTCTATCGTCACCAGTCCCGTCAGATCGTCGGGTGAACTGCCTGACAGGTTTCCATCCATATTCAGCTGCAGGAAGGGATCTTTCCAGCTTTTGATTGCGACGAAAGGGGTCAGGTCGAGACGTGCTACATCTGCTTTCACGCTGAATTTCATCTCTTCGCCGAATGTGATGTCGCCGGAGAGATCAAATCTGTTTTTCTCCATGTCGGAATGAATCTCTGCCGTCACGTTATTGCCGCGGTATACTCCGCCGAAGGTGATATTGCCGTAGGGGTAATCTCTGAAGGAGGTTGATTCGATCCGGCCGTCAGCAGCCACGGTGACGGCCGAGTCGCGGATGGACAGTTTTACATTCGCGCCCATCGTGGTGTTGCCTATCCCGACGCTTTCTCCCAGTATATTTGCCACTTTTATATTGCCGGCTGTTACGGGGCCTTCGAAGAGAAGGCTTTCGAATCCGTTACCGATGCGTCCGGTTCCGTTGAGCGTCACATTGCCCTGTGCGGTGGTCACGCTGCCGTCATAAAGAAACTGTTTCAGACGTCCGCCGGCTTTCATCCTGAGGGAGAGGTCGCCCATTGCCTGCAGCGGGTCGGGGGAGGTGAAGTCGGGTGCGCCGATGCGGATCAGCGCTTGCAGGTCTTCCTGCGAAACGGACAGATCGCGGAGATTTATGCGCAGTTCGCTGTTGTCGATGTCGCTGCAGTCGGAGATTGATCCTGATATGTTAAGTTCCGTATCGGGGCCATACCGGAATTCAAGGCTGTTCAGCACGGCCTGCGGAAGTTCTCCTTCCGCGCTGACTGAAAAGGTTACCGGCTTGTGGAGATGGTCGAACCGGGGTACAAATATATTTATATCGCGCGGATCGATCAGGTTGCTTTCCGCGGTGAGGGTAAAGGCTTTTGACTGTGTATCGTAGGATGCGTTTTTTATCCGGATGCGTGACCCGTTGAGGGAGACGGTTGCGCTGCTGCCGGTGAGCAGGGTTCCCTTGCCTTTTACGCCGGCTTTCAGACTGTTGAGTGTAAGGCCGGCGTTTTTTTCCTGAAAGCTGAACCGGGTTATTTCGGCCTGCATGTCTTCCAGGCTCAGGAAATCCGCTTTTCCTTTGAAGTTGAAGTCCCGCAGGTCTATATGGTTGACATTGAAAGTTCCCGGTGTCTCGGGAAGCGAGTGGATGTTATACCGGAGCTTTCCGTCTTTCAGCACTGCTTCGTTGACGGTGATGCGCCACGGCTTTTTGTTTTTCTTTACGTTTGTGGTATCTTCTCCGGCGAAGGCGTCGATAATGAACTGGAAATTGAAGGGGGCGTCGGGCGAGGCGCGGTGTATGCCGGCGGTGAAGTTCTCGATGCTTGCCTTATAGACCGTCACTCTGCTTCTCAGGAGGTCGGGTGCGTGTATGCGGACGGCTATCCTGTCGATGTGCAGCAGCGTATCCTGCCGGAGGTCTTCCACGTAAATACCTCCCAGCTCTACGGTATTGAAGAAGAGGATGCGGATGCTCTCAAGGTTGACTTTTGTGCCGATTATCGGTCTGAGTTTTTCCAGCGCCGCTCCGGCTGCACCCTTCTGCACGGCGGGTATGCTGAAGATCAGGAAAAGTACCGTATTCAGCAATACAATACTTATTATGATGATGATGAATATACGGATAATTTTAGCGACTAACCTCATTGAAATATGACTGTTTGCTGATGCAATAATACAAAAAAAGAGGGCAATGGCGGGTATCCGCACATGTTTTTAACCTAAAATAGTTTTTTTGTACAGCAGGGAGCTATCTCCGTAGCTCAGAAAGCGATAGTCGTTTTTCAGGGCATAATCGTAGATCCTGCGCCAGTCATCGCCCACGAATGCCGAAATGAGCAGCAGCAGGGTACTGCGGGGCTGATGGAAGTTGGTGATGATGGCGTCGGGATAATGAAACTCATAGCCGGGGACTATCATCAGTTGCGTGGACGAGATGAGATTCTCCTGACCGGTCTCTTCGAGGTATCCGAGAATATTCCGGAGCGCCTGTCGCGGAGTGATCTCTGCGGTACCGTCATACGGTTCCCACTGGCTGACGCCCGGTTCGGGAAGGGGTTGGCCGGGATGTGCGCCGAGTTTCTTCCCGATATAGTAGAGGCTCTCTGCGGTGCGCATGGTGGTGGTTCCCACTGCGGTGACTTTCCCGGAGTGGTGCAGCAGCTGCCGGACGGTCTCCTTCGGAACGGAAATAAATTCGGTATGCATCTCGTGGTCGCCGACGGTTTCGCTCTTCAGGGGTCTGAATGTGCCTGCGCCTACGTGAAGGGTGACTTCGGCCGTCCGGATCCCTCTGTCGCGCAGCTGCGTCATAAGTTCTTCCGTGAAGTGCAGCCCGGCGGTGGGTGCGGCGACGGATCCTTCGGCGCGGGAATAGACGGTTTGATAGGTTACGTCGTCATCTGCTTCCGGGGGACGGTTCAGATAGGGGGGGACGGGGAGTTTCCCGGCGATTTCCAGCAGTTCCGAGAAGGTGTATTCCGGATTATCCCACGTGAAGCTTATTATCGCGTCGTTTCCCGCCCGGCCGGCCTTTTCGGCGCTCAGGTTCACTGTGCCGCCCTTCACGGGAACCTGCATGAGCAGAGGTTCTTCTTTCCATCGCCGGGCGTTTCCGATCATGCAGCGCCAGGTGCTCCGGCTTCGCTGCTGAAAGTTTTCGGCATAGTCGGACGGGTGGTGCGGCGAGAGGCAGAATATTTCGATCTGTGCCCCGGTTGTCCGGCGAAACGGCAGTCGGGCATGGATTACTCGGGTATTGTTGAAGAGTAGCAGGCTTCCTTCGGGGAGCAGCCGGGGGAGGTGGTCGAAGCGGGTGGAGGCGATCCGGGTGCCGTCATAGAGCAGGAGTCTGGAGGCATTTCGCTGTGGCAGGGGATATTTCGCTATTCTGTCGTCGGGGAGGGCGTAATCGTATCGGGAGGCGGGTTGTTGCCGGGCTTTTTCATTTTTCATTTTTTCACTGCTATAAACACGATTTTTCGTAATAATTAATGATTTTATTCCGCAAAATTAGTCAACTTTGCAACACAAACAAGATGGTTGTAATCAAAACAAGTGAAATACCCCAGCCTTAGTATATAATGAATAATCTGTCGACAGGTGATACGGTACGTTTCCTCAACACGGTGGGGGGCGGTGTTGTGAAGGGCTTCCCGAACAGGCATACGGTGATTGTGGAGGATGAGTATGGCTTTGACGTTCCTGTGCTCATCTCGGAATGTATTGTGGTGAAACCGGCCGTGGGGAAGGTTTCGCCGGCGGAGGGAAAAGTTTCGCCGGCCGGGGGAAAGGGTCTTCCGGCTGAAGAGATGGTTTCGCCGTCCGGAGAGGGTGACCGGCCGGAGGAGACTCCGGAGGGTGAAAGGATTACGGCCTGTCTGGCGTGGCTTCCGCTGGACGTGAAAAGGTTGTCGTCTACCGCGTATGAGTGCTATTTTGTGAATGACAGCAATTACTGTCTATTCTTTACCTGTATGAGCCGGGAGGGAGATTTGCTGAGAGTCCGCTGCAGCGGGACGGTTGAACCTAATACCCGGATTTTTCTGGAGGAGGTCGGGAAGAGTGATCTCGACGCGATCGAAAATATCACGGTACAGTTCATTCCGTTCAAGCGGCACAAGCCGTTCAGCATGAAAAGTCCCTGTTCGGTGGATCTGCATCTGGATGCGGTGAAGTTTTTCAAGCTGCACAGTTTCCGGGAGAATGACTATTTTGACGAAGATGCGCTTATCTGCTTCATCATGCGAAATGATGTGCCGGAGGGGGAACTTCGGATTGACGCTGACGACCTGAGCCGGGCGATGGGCGCGAAAAGAGTGACGGATACCCGTCCGCGGAATGTGCGGACGGAGAAGGCCGGGAAGGTGCCGGGGGCGGTGACTGAGGTGGATTTGCACATCGGGGAGCTGCTTGACAGCACGGCAGGCATGGAGAGTGCCGATATTCTGGAATACCAGCTGGACAAGTTCCGCGAGGTGATGGATGCACACCGTCACCGCCGGGGGGACAGGATAATATTTATCCACGGAAAGGGTGACGGTATTTTGAGAAAAGCTATCATTGAAAAATTGAAAAAGAATTATCCCAAATGTCTCTATCAGGACGCCTCTTTTCGTGAATACGGCTACGGTGCGACCCTGGTAACCGTAAAATAAATTTTATTATTAATTTGTTATGAAGAAGAAAATTCTGTTCCTCAGTACGCTCCTCCTGTTTTGCAGCTGCGATGTTGTGAACAATCTGGGGGGGACTTACCAGTTACTCACCCATGGCGAGTATCGTTTCCATTCGTTATCCAACATCGAGCTGGCCGGCATCGGCCTGGGTAACGCGTCGGCCATTCCGGCCTCGAAGCTCGTTTCGCTGGCTACCGTGCTTGCCGGGGGAGGTTTTTCCTCGCAAAGCATTCCGCTCAGCATGACGCTCAACCTGAACGTGACGAACCCGAACAAGATGACTGGTTTTATCGGCGCGCTGGACTACGTTATCCAGATCAACGAGATGGACCTGGTGGAGGGTAAGATGGAAAGCCCCGTCAGCATCGGGCCGGGCGAAACCGCGATACTTCCCATCCCCGTCAGCGTAGACCTCAAGGGGCTGATTGCCCGCTACTCCCGGCAGCGGGTCAGCAGCGAGATGAGTGACTTTCTCGGCATCACGCACAACAAGACTTCCGTAACGGTGAAGCTGTGGCCTAAATTTTCGGTGGGCAGCACACTGCTCAAATCGCCCGTGGCCATCCCGGTGACTTTCGACTTCGGGGGGAAAAACTAATGCTAATGTGGAAATTCAATTGAAAATTGAAAGTGGCAAATTGAAAATGTTTTTTTAGAAGTGAAGAGGCGAAGAGGTGAAGTGGTGACAGCAGGGGTAAGGTTGAAAGCCTTTTATAACCCAGCGCGGCAGCAACGCCCCGGGGTACCTGCGCTAAATAATTCATCATTGAATTTTCACTGTATATAAAAACCTGTTTATATTTGCCGCAGTTTTTATCAATCGCGAAATTTATTTTAACTCAGTATTTAAAATAACCGGTCTCAAATACATAAAACGGAAATTTTATCAGTTTTATATCTCCTGACAGACTGGAAGCGCGAATACAAAACAGTATTTTTTTTTGTTCCGGAAACTTTTCGGGAAGGGTCCCGACGCCATTGGGAAGGGTCCCGACGTCTTTGGGAAGGGTCCCGACGCCTTCGGGAAGGGTCCCGACGCCTTTGGGAAGGGTCCCGACGCCTTTGGGAAGGGTCCCGACGCCATTGGGAAGGGTCCCGACGCCATTGGGAAGGGTCCCGACGTCTTTGGGAAGGGTCCCGACGCCTTTGGGAAAGGTCCCGACGCAAACGGGAAGGGTCCCGACGCAAACGGGAAGATTCCCTGCGAAAAAGGCCACTGGAGCGAAATCCATACCGCAATAGTACCGCAGAGCGCTAACGCTTGCTTCCTGCACAAATCAAACAGTATAGAATAAACGATTAGATGAAAAGGATTTTCACAATTTTCATGCTGTGTGCCTTTGCAGGCGCATATGCACAACCTGTCAGGGAAGATGACAGACTGAAGGGCAACGTAAAAAGCCTGCACGAAACGGGATATGCTGCAGTATATAAATCCGGCGAACCGGACAAAGGTGAGCTCTTATACGACAAATCACACCAGTATGACCTTAAAGGTTACATAACGGAATCGAGTATGTATGACCCTGTCGACAGGTTCAAGAGCAAACTTGTCAGGAAATATATCCGGGTATACGATGACGGCGGAAACCCGATCGAAAGGAGATGTTATGACGGTAACGGCAACCTGGAAAGCATATCTGCCTGGAAATATGACGATAATGGAAACCGGACTGAGGAAATTGAGTGTTACCCCAACGGCAGGTCAAAGTATAAGTATACTTATAAATATGATGACTGTGGTAACCGGACTGAATGGTACTGCTATGGTTTCGACGGCAGCCTGGACGAAAAACATACTTATAAATACGATGACAATGGATACGTGATCGAGGAGAATCTTTATGATCCCGACGACTGTTTATTTAGCAGCCACACCTGGAAATACGACGAAAAGGGAAACCGGATCGAATGGAACGGATGCAACATCATCAGCAGGTTAAACAGTAAACATAGCTGGAAATATACCTGGATATACGACGACAACGGTAACAGGATCAAATGGAACGGGTATGAATCCGACGGCAGGTTAAAGTATAATTATAGCTGGAAATACAAATATGACCTTAAAGGCAACTGGACGGAAAGCATCTATTATAACGAGGCTGGAATTGCTATAAGTATCTCCGAACAAACGATTGAATATTACGAATAGAAGCCGGGTATATCTCTCTGCCCCGGCGCTGTTTCAATGCGTGACAACTCTCTCTTTCTTATAATAATTGACATATCGGTTCATTGGCATATTGGCTAATTATCACATTGCCACATTAATTTGCGGAGCTTCTTTAAACAGGATGCGTGCCCGGCAGGCAATGCCTTTCTCCTGTGTTTCAATCCGGAAGAGGTAATCGTCCGGCGCCGTCATCCGGCGGCGTACCGTGCCGCTGTCGCCGCAGGTAATCTCTTTCAGGAAGTTGATTTCGAAGCGGCGGATGTGGTGTGTCCGGTAAAAGTCGAGCGGGAAGCAGTCTGACAGCCATTGCACGTAATTCATGCTGTTGACATGGCCGTTAATATCTATATCGCTGTATTTCACCGTGAAGCTGTTGGCCGTTTCTCCCTCCGTGTCGCCGATCCTGACCGGTTCGCCTGCCGGCGTGCCTTCGGGTACGACGAAGTGCTGCATGGAGGGTATGGTGTCCAGTCGCACGCTGCGGCGCGTGCGCATGTCGATCATGGCCCACGACGAGGCGGCATGGCCGATCACCGTCCCCGAGCCGTCCGTCATACGGAAGTTGCGGGAGGTGAATGCCATTCCCACATGTTCGATCCAGGTTTCCACCGAGAGGGTGTCTTCCTCCGTGGGAAACCGTTCCATTTCGACGGCCAGACGAGACAGTACCCATGTATAATGTTCCGTTTGCAGTTCCAGCAGGCCGAATCCGTTTTCGTCGGCGTTCCTGCCTGCCGTCAGCAGCAGCAGGCCGGTGAGTGAGCGTAACGAAACTCTGCGACGGAAGTCTACGTCGTGCGCTCTTATATCGTAAATGTACTTTTTCTTCACTCCCATATTTATAGCTTTTCATTTTCTCTAAAGGGCCAAAGATACGAATTTATTCCGTCGTTCGCTGCGCTCGCGTTATCCGGCGCTTCTGTCGACAGGGGGACGGATGCTCAATTTAATGTGGCTATGTGATGATGTGACCCACAAAAACAACCAGCTCGGGGAACGCCCGAGCCGGTTTTCTCCGCTTCTCCGCTTCTTTACTTCTTTACTTCTGCCTGCATTTTCAACTTTCAACTCTCCATTTTCCACTGATAAGGTGATTACCGGGAACTCTAAAGTAGTTACCGGAAACTTTAAAGTAATTACCCGGAAC
>JAIRSV010000009.1 GCA_031255275.1 Proteiniphilum sp. | reverse complement strand
ATTTCTCGACTGCGCTCGAAATGACGGGGGCGTGATAATGTGGCAATGTGATGATGCGCTGTCGCGCTCCGAAATCGCTCGTCGGGGCGGGTGCTCCCGCCCCTTGCCGCTCCGGCGCTCCCCGAGCTGGTTGTTTTTGGTGCATGGGTTATGTAAATCATGTGAATCACGTAAATCAAAAGAATCACAGTTCAGACAACTTTGCCACTCGGGCGCTCCCCGAGCTGATTTTCTCCACTTCTCCACTTTTTTTAAAAAAAAAGCCCTGTTATCGTTATATTTACTTCCTTTGTACATGTAAACCCTTTATTGATAGAACTTATGAAAATTCTTACATCGGAGCAAATACGAACTGTCGACGCCGAAACGATCATAAGAGAAGGAATATCGTCGCTCGAACTGATGAAACGTGCCTCGACTGCCTTCTATTATTTTTTCACAGGCAAGTACACCGACAAAAATACATCCGTGATCATCTTCGCCGGCATGGGCAACAACGGCGGTGACGCGCTGGCCGCAGCCCGTATGCTGCATAAATCGGGCTATCCCGTCAAAGTATATATCGTGAAATTCAGCGATCGATATTCCGAAGACTGCGCACACCACGTCCGCCGGATAAAGGCCGAAAAGATCCCCGGTAAAAGGATCGTTGAGGAAGAAGATATTCCCGATCCGGCACCGTTTGACGTAATTATTGACGGCCTATTCGGCACGGGACTGTCGCGGGAAGTGAGCGGAATAGCCGCCGGCGTGATCGCACGGATCAACGGAAGCGGAAAGCCGGTGATGAGTATTGACGTGCCGAGCGGACTGTTTTCGGATCGGAAAACCAGGTTTGCCGTGAAGGCAACCGATACGGTCACCTTTCAGATCCCCAGGCTCGCGCTTTACCTTCCCGAAAACGCCTGTTTTACCGGGAATGTGCAGATCGTACCCATAGGGCTGAATGAAAAGGCTATTGCAAGGGCTAAAAGCGGCGTCTTCCTGACGGAAAGGGAGGATGCGGGACGTATGCTGAAGCCGCTCTTCAAATTTGCCCATAAGGGAACGCAGGGACACGCACTGATCATTGGCGGCAGCCTCGGCAAGTGCGGATCAGTCCTGCTGGCGTCCAAAGCTGCCCTGAAGACAGGTTGCGGACTGGTCACGGCCTATCTGCCCAAGTGTGGCGTGACGGCCATACAGTCCGGCTTCCCGGAAGCGATGGCCATTGAAGACAGGGGAGCGAAACATATCACCTCGATCGAATATGACCTGAAACCGGATGCCATCGGTATCGGTACGGGCATGGGACTGCATGAGGATACCAGCCGGGCGCTGCATCGCTTTCTCCGGAAAAACAGTGCCCCGCTGGTGGTAGACGCCGACGGTCTCAATATCCTCTCCCGGCACAGAGACTGGCTTTCGCTCCTGCCGACCGGCACAGTCATCACACCCCACCCGAAAGAGCTTCGGCGACTGACGGGTGACTGGCGTGATGATTATGACAAAATCGAGAAAGTAAGGCAGCTGTCACGGAAGTATGACCTGATCGTAGTCGTGAAGGGAGCCAATTCGCTGATTGTCGACGGGGAAGAGATGTATGTGAACAGCAGCGGCACGCCGGCGCTGGCCACAGCCGGGAGCGGAGATGTGCTGACCGGCATGATAACAAGCCTGCTGGCGCAGGGCTACAGGCCAGCGGAGGCAGCCAGAACCGGAGTTTTTCTGCACGGAATGACTGCCGACATAACAGAACAAAGCATCCATCCGCGCAGTTTTGTCGCCTCGGACATCATTGAAAACATAGGGCACGCATACCGGATTCTGGAGAAAAAGGACTGATCTGTTTGGGTTTTACGATTTAATTGCGTAATTTCGCACCGCAATTTGCCAACGGGCTCTAAAAGAGGTTGCAAGACGCAGTCCGCCCCAGGCACATAACTTCAGGTTATTTTAATATATGTACGTTATAGTAGACATTCAGGGGCAACAGTTCAAAGCAGAACAGGGCCGGAAATTATTTGTCCACAGGATCAATGCCGGTCAGGGCAGCGAAGTGGAGTTCGAAAAAGTGATGCTTGTCGATAAAGAAGGCGTCATAACGGTAGGCACACCGGTGATCGAGGGAGCCAAAGTGGTCGTGGAAGTACTTTCTCACGTGAAAGGAGACAAAGTTCTTGTCTTCAAAAAGAAAAGAAGAAAGGGACACAGAAAGCTGAACGGTCACCGTCAACAGTTCACCGAAGTGAGAGTAAAAGAGATTATTGCTTAATCAGTTAAAATCAGAAGAAAATGGCACATAAAAAAGGTGTAGGAAGCTCCAAGAACGGCCGCGAATCGGAAAGTAAACGGTTGGGCGTGAAAATATTCGGCGGCGAAACGGCCAAAGCCGGTAATATTCTGGTACGTCAGCGCGGGACGTCTCATCATCCCGGAGAAAACGTGGGTATCGGCAAAGACCATACCCTGTTTGCACTGACTGACGGTGTAGTGGTTTTCCGTAAAAAGAAAGACAACCGCTCGTTCGTATCGGTACGGCCCCAGGTTCAGGCAGAAGCGTAACCGCGCAACGGCCTTTCTTCCGCCAAGTAAGAAAGAACTTGATCACAGGATTGATGGATTGATAGATAGAATTTTTAATGGGTAAAACAGCCTGCTTCACGTAAGTAAGGCTGTTTTTTTGTTCCATCATGCAACTGACTTCCGGACAAAGAGATTTTATTCTTGCGCACGAACGCGAAGATGTGCGTGAAACGGCGCTGCGTTTTACGCGCGAGGACTTGCCGCTGTTACTGACACAGATCGCCGGGCGACAGGCGGCGGCGAAGAAAATACCCTCATGGTATGCGGAATCCGCCATTTTTTATCCCCCACACCTTTCGCTGGAGCAGTCCTCATCAGAATTAACCGCCCGCTATAAAGCCTCGCTCGTAGCGGAAGAGCGTGAGGAGGCGACCGGTCTGAATCTTACCGTTGCGAATACGCTTCGTTCGCCGGCAGCCCGGAAGAATGGCTCGTTTGCCGATCCGACCGGGGGAATGGGAGTCGATTTCTCGTTTATGGCGCGGCACTTCCGCGAGGCGGTCTACGTGGAACGGAATGAGGAGCTGTGCCGGATTGCGGAACACAATTTCGGCGTGCTGGGATTGCGGAACGTCGCGGTACGCTGTGTCGGCGCAGAACGTTTCCTGGAAGAAACACAGCCTCTCGACCTTATTTATCTCGATCCTTCGCGGCGCGATAATGCCGGACGGAAACTGTTCCGTATCGCAGACTGCACACCCGTTTTACCGGAAATAAAACCGCTGCTGTTCAAAAAGTCGGACAGGGTCATGGTGAAATATTCCCCCATGCTGGATATTTCTCTGGCGGTGAAAAGCCTCGGCTGCGTGAAGGCGGTACATGTGGTTTCGGTGGATAACGAATGTAAGGAGTTGCTTTTCCTGCTGTCGGAAGCGGAAGCGGCTGGGGACAGACCGGCGGACGAACCGCTGTTTATTGCCGTAAACCTGAAAAGATCGGGAGGGAGGGAGTTTTTTTCGTTTACCGCGGCGCAGGAGCAGAATGTGACGGTCACCTTTGCCGCCGAACCCGGAGCGTATTTGTATGAACCCAATGCTTCGATCCTGAAGGCCGGCGCTTTCAGATCGGTCGCCCGGATGTATGGCCTTCGAAAGCTGCATGTCAACAGCCATTTGTATACTTCCGACAATTGGGTCGAAGAGTTTCCCGGACGCGCTTTCAGGGTGGAGGCTTTTTTCACTCCGAACAGGAAAAACACAGGGCGCTTTTCGCGGGAAACGAAAAAAGCGAATATCACTGTCCGCAATTTTCCGGCCACCGTCGCAGAAATTCGCCGCAAAACAGGACTGGAAAATGGCGGTGATACTTACCTCTTCGCGACCACGCTTGCCGGCGAACGAATGGTGTGGATCAAGTGCACGAAAATACGGTAATTCCCCCCTTTCGGTACCTCTGCTTTGTTCAGACGCGCCGGGATCGAACGGCGTCGCAATCATGCGGTGATCAAAGAGTTTCCCGGACGCGCTTTCAGGATGGAGGCTTTTTTCACTCCGAACAGGAAAAACACAGGGCGCTTTTCGCGGGAAACGAAACAAGCGAATATCACTGTCCGTAATTTTCCGGCCACCGTCGCAGAAATTCGCCGCAAAACAGGACTGGATAATGGCGGTGATACTTACCTCTTCGCGACCCGCTTGCCGGCGAACGAATGGTGTGGATCAAGTGCGCGAAAATACGGTAATTCCCCCCTTCGGTACCTCTGTTTTGTTCAGGCGCGCCGGGATCGAACGGCGTCGCAATCATGCAGTGAAAGGAAATATCCTGCGCCGAGCTGCATTTTCTGACGCAAATCATTCCGGATACCCGCCAGTCTGTGTATCTTTGCCGCTCTTATCCGATAATTCGACTTGACAAATGAAACTTAAACTTTCGATGCTGTTTTTTCTGTGTCTGTTTTCCGCGGGATTGCAGGCGCAATATGACCGGACGATTACCGGACGCGTCCTGGAGGATGCTTCCGGCGAAGCGCTTCCGGCGGTGAACGTCGTTCTCTATGCGGCCGATTCGACGCTGATTGCCGGCGTTCCGACTGACGCCGACGGTATCTTTTCACTCAGGACGAACCGCGGCGGAGAGTGCTTTATCCTCGTCTCCTTCACGGGTTACCTCTCGCAACGGTTCGACGTAAGCCTGACCGGGGAAAGCGGTCATGTCATTCATCCCGACATCCTGCTTCAGCCCGAAGAGATCGAACTGGATGAGGTTGCCGTCGTCGCGCGCCGGAGGCAGACGGTTTACAAACTCGACCGGAAAGTGATTGAGGCGTCGGGATATATTTCGGCGGCGGGCGGAACGGCGATTGATATTCTCGAACAGATGCCTTCGGTGAGGGTGGATGCTAACGGTGAACTTACATTCAGGGGCAGTTCCGGATTCAAAGTCTATATCGACGGTAAGCCGGCGACGGTGGAGGGCAGCGCGGCGCTGGAACAAATTCCCTCCGGACAGATTGAAAACATCGAGATCATCAGCACCCCTTCGGCAAGAAACGAGGCTGACGGCGTTGCGGGAATTATCAACGTGAATACCGGAAAACGGTCTGCCGGCGGATGGAGCGGGATGATCAACGCCTCGGGCAGTACGGTCGAATCGCGCAGCATCGACTTTCTGACTTCCTTTAACAGCGACAGGCTGCGCTGGCAAACATCGGGCGAGGCGTCGCGCAGGTACCTGGTCAGCGATTTCGACCAGTGGAAGCACATCCGCATGGACGATACGCTGACCGTTACGCATGCCACGGGCGAGCGGAAAAGCTTTGTGGATCTGTATGCCCTCCGCAGCGGAGTGGATCTGTACGGGGAGAGAACCACCTGGTCGGCCGCGCTTGAATCGCGCTACCGGATACGCAACCGCGGCGGGCGGCTGCATTATGAGGATACTTACCTGTCGGACATCACCGGCGAGGAGACTAACGTTTCTTACGACGGACATGACTACGTCCGCCTGCACGACCTGACGCTGAGGGGTGACCTCGGTTTCGAGCATCGCTTTTCGGATAACGGACATCGCCTGACGGGTTCCTTCTTCGCCTTTTATGAGCACGACGCCCTGGAATTTTTCTACACCGACCTGTTTGACATGTCGGGCAACAGGGCGCAGGGGCACCGGGCGTGGGAATACGAATATCGTTTTACGGCGCAGGGAAATCTGGACTACGTCTTGCCGACAGGCGACGCGGGGGGCAGACTCGAAGCCGGATATTATTTTTTCACCTACACGGAGGACGGCGATTACAGGGTTGATTTCTATAATCGCGCGCAGGGCGCTTTTGAGCGGCGCGACGACCTGTATAACCGGTACGTTTTCCGCCGGGACATACATGCGCTGTATGCCATGCTGTCTGACACCTATTCCAAATTCAGCTACCAGCTTGGCCTGCGGGGAGAATTTACGCACCGCAGACTGGAAAACAACGAAGCATGGGCGCGTCACACCTGGAACAAATTCGACCTCTTTCCCTCGGCGCACCTCGCGTACACGTTCGACGAAAGCAACCGCCTCCACCTGGGCTATTCGCGCCGCATCACCCAGCCGCAACTGTTTTACATGGAACCTTACGTCGTATACGTAGACTATTACACGGCGCAGTGCGGAAATCCGAAGATCCGTCCCGAATACACCAACTCGGTGGAGCTGACATACGGCAAAACCGTCGGGGAACATTCAGGTTCCGCCACCCTGTTTCACCGGCGGCGGACGGACAAGATAGAACGTCTGCGTGTTCCGTATCACACCGGCGTCACGCTCGACTCGATGGCCAACGTGGGCAATGATTATGCTACCGGTGCGGAACTTGCGGCGAATTTCCGGCTCTCGCGGTGGTGGAACACGGAGGTCAGCGGAAGCCTGTTTCATTACCTGATCGCGAACGAATACAAGGTGGACGGGGATGAGAAAAGCTTGAACTGGCAGTTGGCCTTCAACAACAATTTCGACGTGGCGAAGAACACGCGAATGAGGCTCGAAAGTTACTTCGTAGGCCCCACGGTGAGTACGCAGGGGCGGGTAAATGAATTTTTCTATGTCAACTTTTCGATGCGTCAGCAGTTCCTCGACCGTCGACTGTCCGCCACGCTGAATGTCCGCGACGTATTTTCGACCGCCAGGTATGTGGAGACGAAAAACGGTTTGAATCTGAATTCCAAAACAACGATCTATCCGGCTTCGCCATTGCTTACGCTGTCGTTAAGTTATACTTTCAACAACTTCAATTCTCAGAAAAGGGAGGAAAAGGTTACTCACGACCTGTTCGAGGGTACGAACAGATGATTCGGGGGGGCCAACTCCCATAGGGAATTCCTTCTCGCACCGTGCGAGACGCCAATGCACATAGGGAATTCCTTCTCGCACCGTGCGAGACGCCAATGCACATAGGGAATTGCCTTCCCGCAGTTTTTTAAGAAGCGGAGAAGCGGAGAAAACCAGCTCGGGGAGCGCCCGCGGCAAGGGGCGGGAGCACCCGCCCCGACGAGCGATAAAGAAAACAGGGCAAGGCATAGCCTTGCCCTGTACATTATATATATGGCCGTCGCGTAGCGACGGTATAATCATGTAAATCATGTAAATCATGTAAATCAGAAGAATCACAGTGCAGACAATTAGCAAAGAAATCGCTTAATAAAGAAATCGTTCGTCGGGGCGGGTGCTCCCGCCCCTTGCCACTCGGGCGCTCCCCGAGCAGTGTGTTTTTGTGTTAACGCTGACACGGTTTATCTGACATGCCCTTCATATGTCGATTATTGAATCGCGATGATTTTCTCAACAAACTGTACGAAGCAGGAGATTTCTCATAATTATCCAGCTAAATTTCCTATATTTGCCCGCGATAACGAAATCGAAAGAATATGATCCGCATAAAAGAAAGTCTTGCAGGAAAAAAGGATTAAGCAAACGTGGCTTGCCGAAAAACTCGGTAAAAGTTTTAAGATTGTGAACAGCTATGCTTGCAATCGTATTCAACCCCCTTTGGAAACCTTATATCAGATTGCGGAGATATTACAAGTAAGCGTGAAAGATTTGTTGGTGGATAATAAGGATTTGGAAAAATAAAACTCATCATGACAAGTAAAGAAATAGAAAACAATGTTAGTCGGATTTTTGAGGACTTCTCAAAAGATGAGTTTGTCTTTGACCTTTTAATGGCTTATGGTATCTCTAAGACCTTTCGCTTCCCCTGTCAAAATAGACAGTAACATTTTTAATCAGGCTTATCAAGCAGGAGTACGTGAAAATGAAAGACAACATACGAAAATATTTGTTTATTTCGGTAAAGCCCGAATTTGCGAACCAGATCGTAACAAAAGAAAAAACAATAAAGTTACGTAAACTAAAGCCCCATGTGAACATTGGGGACTATTGCATTTGGAGAAGAGCAATTATCTGACTGTATCGCCGGTTATTTCGTTAATCCTGTAGAAAAAGAGATAAGTCGGGATACTGCCGATACAGTCAAAGCAGAACTCGAAAGCACACTAAAAGTTGAGTTTAAAATCAACTGTAGAATTAGTTTGTGGGATTAGAGAACTAAAATATTAAGAAAAGAAATCATGCCCAACGATAAAATCCAACCGACCAACAGTCAGTTTGTCCTCTATCAGGACGACAATAGAGTAACCAATGTCAATGTCCGTTTTGACGGGCAGGATGTTTGGCTTTCGCAACAACAAATCGCCCTGTTGTTCGATACCACGCAACAAAATATCAGTCTGCATATTAATGGCATCATAGATGAAGGCGAATTGTCGAAAGAGGCAACTCACAAGTATTTCTTGTTAGTTCGAAATGAAGGCACCCGTTCGGTAAAACGACAAATCGAACATTATAATCTGGATATGATTATCGCTATTGGTTACCACGTTAAATCGCAAGTGGCAACACGATTCAAACAATGGGCAAATCTCAGACAGACAACGAGAATAAAATGGATTAACGGTTAATTTTCCCAAATGCAAATATCCCAATCCCATATTGATGTTTACAAGTCTCTTTTTCGAGGACGGGGAGATGTCTATGCCGTCCGTTGGGAAAAGGATGGGCGAAGCGGATATATGCCTGCCTGCAAAGTGAATTGGGACGATTATAATCGTCATAAGCGATCGGGAGGAACTTTTGCCAACTATACCCGAAAAGAATACCTGCCTTTTAATGATGCCGCACTAAAGGAGCACTTCTCTGGAAAAGTTACAATCGGAATCTATCCCCTGTTGTCGGATAACACCTCATTTTTTATTGCCGCCGACTTTGATGAAGATAACTGGCAGGAATCCATTCTCAAATTATACAAAGTTTGTCAGGAAGTAGAATTACCTGTCGTAATTGAGCGTTCCCGTTCCGGCAATGGCGGACATTTATGGTTATTCTTCGAGGAAAATATTCCCTCATTTCAGAGCCGTAAAATCGTGTTTGAACTTCTGTTGCAGGCGGAAATCATTTCCAAATTTGAAAAAGAGCCGAGTTTCGACAGGCTTTTCCCAAATCAGGACACTCATTCGGGAAAAGGTATCGGCAACCTGATTGCCCTTCCATTACAAGGAAATTCATTAACATGTGGAAATTCGTGCTTCCTGAATCCGGATACATTCGAACCTGTCGAAAACCAATGGGATTTCCTGAAAACTATACAGAAAGTACCCAGGCAAAAGATTGATTCCCTATACTTGCAACTCTGCGGAAATTCAAAAGAAGTCTTTACCTCAAAATATATCGGTTCAAAATCTTTATTCGAACTGGAAATTCTTATCAACAGCGAAATATATCTGAAAAGGGTGCAATTAAATCAGAAATTGATAGATTTTCTGAGGGATAACCTGAACTTTCTGAATTCTGACTACATCGTAAAGAAACGCTTGGGAAAGACAGCATATAACATTGAAAAATATTTCAAACTGATTGAAGAAACCCCGGAAGGAATCATTATTCCCCGCGGATTTGCCTCATCGCTTGTAAAATTCTGCAATTCGGAGAGTATTCCCATAAAGATTATTGACGAGCGATGCAAACAGGATGAAATTAAAGTAAATTCTAAAATCGACCTGCTTCCGCACCAGGAAGAAGTGTTGGAGCGAGCAGAAGCGAAGGATTTTGGAGTAATAGTATCTCCGCCCGGTTCTGGTAAAACGATTATAGGACTGGAACTAATTGCACGGAAGAAGCAACCGACCCTGATATTGGTTCATAGGAAGCAATTATTCGACCAATGGATTGACAGGATTCAGAATTTCCTGTCTATTCCTAAAAAACAAATCGGTCAGATTGGGAATCAGAAAGATAAAACAGGCAAAGAGATAACGATTGCCATGATACAATCATTGACGAAAGGTGACCTGACCGAATTGAAAAACAGATTCGGGATGGTTATTGTCGATGAATGCCATCACATACCTGCCAAATCGTTTCGAGAAGTCATCACTCAACTGAATTGCTATTATCTGTATGGTCTGACTGCAACCCCGAAACGGAAAAATAATGATGAAAAGCTGATATATGTTTATATCGGCAACATCATTTATGAGATGACCCAAAAGGAGTTACTGGAACAACAGAACAGCAAAGCGGAAATCCACATAAGAGATACCGAACTGTTCGTCCCGTTTAATTATAAGACGGATAATTACGAGACTGTTTCCCGTGTTCTCATATACGATACCAACAGGAACAATCTAATTTTGAAAGATATTGATGAAAACATAAGTCGGTTCAAGTCCATTTTAATACTCACCGAAAGAAAGTCCCATGTAGATATTCTCAATCTTTATTTAAAGGAAAAATATGAAACGATAGCTATATCAGGAGATGATTCGGAAAGAAGCCGGAAAAGTAAATTGGAACAAATCGGGCAAGGGCATTTCCAGATTATTATCTCCACTGGACAATATTTCGGCGAGGGGATAGATATAAGTGCATTGGAGTGCCTGTTTATCGTTTATCCCTTCACGTTTGAAGGTAAGTTGATACAGTACATCGGACGTGTGCAGCGTTCCGGCAAGCCTCCGGTTATTTTTGATTATAGGGATTCCAAAATTGAGTATTTCGATAAGATGTTCAAGCAGCGGAACCGATATTATAATAAACTCAGGAAATAACAGCAACATGATAAAGAAATCATTATTGATCTGGTTGTCGATTATTCCGCTTGCTGTCCTGAATGGAGGAATCAGGGAAGTAGTACTTGTCGCCCTGATCAGTGACTATGCCTTGCCGATCAGCGGCATCACCCTCTGTTTGATGGTATTTCTGATTTCGCTGATATTCATACCTAAGTCGGGCAAAGGAACCGGAAAAACGTATGTGAAAATCGGATTGGTATGGCTGATTCTGATCGTCCTGTTTGAAACCGCATTGGGGTGGCAATGTGGAGAAGTGGAGAAAACTAGCTCGGGGAACGCCGGAGCGGCAAGGGGCGGGAGCACCCGCCCCGACGAGCGATTTCTTTATTAATTGTCTGAACTGTGATTCTTCTGATTTATTTGATTTACATGATTTACGTAACCAGTGCGCCAAAAACAACTAGCTCGGGGAGCGCCCGAGTGGCAAGGGGCGGGAGCTTCATTAATGGAAAGTTGAAAGTTGACAGTTGAAAATGTTTGGAAAGTGGAGATAACCAGCTCGGGGAACGCCGGAGCGGCAAGGGGCGGGAGCACCCGCCCCGACGAGCGATAAAGAAAACAGGGCAAGGCATAGCCTTGCCCTGTACATTATATATATAGCCGTCGCGTAGCGACGGTATAATCATGTAAATCATGTAAATCAGAAGAATCACAGTGCAGACAATTAACAAAGAAATCGCTTAATAAAGAAATCGTTCGTCGGGGCGGGTGCTCCCGCCCCTTGCCGCTCCGGCGCTCCCCGAGCTGGTTATCTCCGAGCTGGTTGATGTGGCTATGTGATGATGGGGTATGGGGAGCCGTCATTCCGACTAAAGCGTCAGCGAAACGGAGGAATCTCAATCATAGAAACAGATTTCTCCACCTGTTATTTCCTGCAAGAAACAAACCATTTCTTACAGGAAATAAACCATTTCTTATAAGAAACAGATCATTTCTTACAGGAAATAAACCATTTCTTATAAGAAACAAACCATTTCTTACAGGAAATAAATCATTTCTTATAAGAAACAAACCATTTCTTATAAGAAACAAATCGTTTCTTACAGGAAATAAATCATTTCTTATAAGAAAAAAGCGTGCTTTTGCAGGAGGAAACAGTCGCTGTAAATTCTTTATCGCTCGTCGGGGCGGGTGCTCCCGCCCCTTGCCGCTCCGGCGCTCCCCGAGCTGGTTATCTCTACTTCTCCGCTTCTTAAACATTTTCAACTCTCAACTTTCAACTTTCCATTAATGAAGCTCCCGCCCCTTGCCGCTCCGGCGCTCCCCGAGCTGGTTATCTCCACTTCTCCGCTTCTTGGTGCGTCGCTACGCAACATACAAAAGAAAAAACCGACCCCAAAGGGCCGGTTTTCTGTCGTATACCGGACTGTACGGATTCACCTGCGATCACAGATCCATATCCGAGTCATCATACAAATCATCGGAATCCTCCAGATCCTCCAGTTCCATGAGGTAATCCTTCAGCAGAGAGAGATTCCGAACCACATCCCCGTCCGATCGCCCGGCCAGTTCAAATTCGGTGACAGCCCTGTCATATTCCCCCCGCAGGGCGTACAGTATACCCATATTATTGTGGTAACCCGTATTCTTTCCCCGTTCACTCACGCGCGAAAGGTAACTGGCTGACGATTCCCTGTCCCCGCGGTTGAGAGCGCAGGCCGCCGCATTCAGGTTTGCAGTGTCGTTCCCCGGATAGAGGCCGACGGCGATATTAATCACCTCGTTGAACTCGGTCGATCCCACCGGATAGGAATTGGCCACCAGAAACATCTCTTCCAGCGACAGCATCTTGGGCTGCGTCTTTATCACCTCCCTCGCCTCAGGCACATTGAAGGAGTCTACCGTATAGAGCAGTTCGTATTCCGAACGGCGAAGCAGCGGAAACATTCTACTTTTCATCTCACGATAGGGATTGCCTCCGGCTAAGTCCATCAGCTTCTTTTCGCGTCCCATGAAGATGTCCGTACCCCGTATGATTTCCAGGATGCGATACTTGTCCATCATGCCGGAGGCGGCAACAAGACTGTCAAGCGTAGTCCAGTCCTCGCCCTCGTCACTCACGGTGAACAACTGCTCGGGAATATTATACATGGATTTGATATAAGACTTCAGCGCAATCGTACGCTTTTTCGACAGCGCCAGGTTAGTTGCATAAGTCCCCTCGGGCGAAGCATAGCTGGTTATCCTCACGCCCGTGATGGTGGCCTTGGGATTGTTCTTTACCTTCTCTATCAAAGCCTGTATCTTGGCAAGTTCGGCAGCATTGTTCCTGAAGCGGGAATCTATTTCGGAACGGTTCTGCTCATAGTCCAGAAACGCCTTAACCGTTTCGCTGCGATGCTTGACGCTCTCGATTTCGGGCTTGACGAAGAAAGCCGTAAAATTCGGGACGCTCGGAGCTTCTTTGAACGGCCTCTCCACCACCACCGGTGTAATGTAAGAAGGTCTGCCGCTACTCAGATCCTTCCCTATGTTTACGATAAGCGACAGGGATGCTCTCGTAGGGCCGAAAAAATCCATCGTCCCGCCGCCCAGGTCTGGCCCGTTAAGTTCATAATGCCACCTTTTGTATTTTATGTGAGCGTAGCCTCCGCCCACAGCCGCCTCCAGTCCGAGACGCCGATAAAGGTTAAAGCGGTATCCCACGGTCAGTCCCCCGCCGACCAGCCATCCATCAAAGCGGTAATCACGCAGGTTTGTCGGAAACGGAGGGTGAAACAAATGTCCCACGTTATAGTTGGCATAATGGCCGTGTGGCCCCAGAAAGAAGCCATAATAACGCTTCTTCGGCCAATACCTCACTTCGGGCTGCACGAGTACGTGTTTCCACTTTGTGTTGTTCGTGAAATCCCAGAGGTTCACACTGCCCGACAGGTCGAGCGAAGTTTTTTCACCCAGCCCGACTTCTACGCCCAGGTTCGGCGAAGCCGTAACGTCAAACAAAATGTTAGTCTTCAAATTCCATCGCGAAATTACCGGGTCTTCCGGCATTCTCATTCTCTGTGCATAACAAACGCCCGCAGAGAGGGCGGCAGCTATTAGTAGCAATAATTTACCATTCATACGTTTTTATTTTTTTAGATGTGAAATATCCATGAACAGAACAGAGACAAAAAACCTTGCGCCGTGCGCAGCAGGTGTTTCAAAACCTCCGGTTTTTTTTCATACTGCAAATGTATATGATTGATTCCGAATAATCGTTGTCAAAAAATCCCTTTTTTTTGTCAAAAATCTACCCACCTCCTCTTTTTATTGGCGGACAGCCTCAACCCAAATTCTCCGAGCGGTTTCCGGAAAAAATCCCGCCGCTCCGGACGGATAAAGAGACCACATTCACCGCAGAAGTCAGGGACGGCAGCAACCGCCGCTTACTGACGGGCAATGAGTATGTTAAAATCAGGAAAACAGTTGCATTGTAATCTCAAAATACGTTTCTTTGCAGCCAAACAAAGTAAAATATGAAAAATTCTCTTTTAAACGGATATTGGCGGCACTGTTTACAACTCTCAAAGTCGTAAGGAGGAACATCAAGCGTTTATAAGTCAACCGGAATATAAAAAGCCTGTCGTAATCCTGCGGCAGGCTTTTTTCGGTCACCCCCCGCGCGGAACCGGCGAGGCCGCATACCGGCAAATGAATAAAGGAAATGAATAAACAGTTTGATATATGCAAAATTATGCAATAGACGAAAAAGGATATTACGGAGAATTCGGCGGAGCATACATCCCCGAAATCCTGCACAAATGCGTGACAGACCTGAAGGAGGCATACCTCCGTATTATGGAAAGCGAAAGCTTCCGGCACGATTTGGAACGACTGCTTCGCGATTACGCAGGCCGTCCCTCACCCCTGTACCGGTCTGAACACCTGTCCCGACGCCACGGCTGCAGGATATACCTGAAGCGCGAAGACCTCAACCACACCGGCGCACACAAGATCAACAACACCATAGGCCAGATACTGATTGCTCGCGAAATGGGCAAGACCCGCATTATCGCCGAAACCGGCGCCGGACAGCACGGCGTGGCCACGGCCACCGTCTGCGCCCTGATGCGGATGCCCTGCACAGTCTACATGGGAAAGACCGATGTGGAACGCCAGCAGGTGAATGTGAAGAAAATGAAACTGCTGGGCGCAACGGTCACGCCGGTCACGTCCGGCAATATGACGCTGAAGGATGCCACCAACGAAGCGATACGGGACTGGTGCAGTCACCCGTCCGACACCCATTACATCATCGGCTCCACCATCGGCCCCCATCCCTATCCCGATATGGTGGCGCGACTGCAGTCAGTCATCAGCCGCGAGATAAGGGAACAGCTGCTCCGGGAAGAGGGACGCAACTATCCCGACGCTCTTTTCGCCTGCGTGGGCGGAGGGAGCAATGCCGCGGGAACCGTCTACCACTACCTCGATGACGAAAGGGTACGCATAGTGCTGGCCGAAGCAGGCGGAAAGGGACCGGAGAGCGGCAAATCAGCCGCAACCATCCACCTTGGCCGGCAGGGCGTGCTGCATGGCTGCAAAACGCTCCTGATGCAGACCGCTGACGGACAGATTATGGAACCCTATTCCATCTCCGCCGGACTGGATTATCCCGGCATAGGGCCTGTTCACGCCCACCTTGCATCGACGGGACGCGCCCAGGTGTTCGCCGTCAGCGACGCTGAGGCGCTCCGGGCTGCCTTTGACCTTACCCGGAACGAGGGTATCATCCCCGCCCTGGAATCTGCCCATGCCCTGGCCGCGCTCGAAAAGGTTCCCTTCTCGCCCGGCGACGTCGCAGTGCTGACGCTCTCCGGAAGGGGCGAAAAGGATCTGGCAACCTATTTTGAATATGATGATGAGCCGGTGAGCCGGTGAGCAGATGTGAAGGAAATTTGTACTTTTGATTCAAGTCTCTGAAAAAAATAAATTATATGAAACTGAAATTCCAGACCAATAGTAAAAAGATGATGGGCGACCTGCATACACCGGTCAGCATTTATCTGAAAGTGAGAGATGCCTATCCCCAGTCAGCGCTTCTGGAGAGCGCCGACTTTCACGCCGGCGAAAACAGTATCTCCTATATCGCGCTGAAGCCCGTAGCCCAGGTGGAAGTAAACAGAGGAATCTGCACATTCCTTTTTCCGGGCGACAGGGAGGAGCAAAAACCGCTGTCGGACGACTTTACCGTTTCCGACGCGCTGAGAAACTTCATAGACCGGTTCGAGGTGACGGGCGACAACCGGGAACTGTGCGGCCTGTTCGGTTACACCACATTCAACTGTGTGAAGTACACCGAAAATATTGCCGTACGCGAAAGCCGGGAAGCCCGGAACGATGCCCCCGACATGCTCTATATCCTCTATAAATACCTGCTGGTATTCAATCACTTTACCGACGAGATCACCCTCGTGGAACTGCTGGAGGAAAACGAAATAAGCAGCCTCTACAAAGTGGAATCGCTGATCAACCGGCGCAATTTTGCCACCTACAACTTCTTCACCGAAGGAGCGGAACGGAGCACCGTTACCGACGAGGAGTACAAGGGTTATGTGTGCACCGGAGTGAAACACTGTCTGCGTGGCGACGTCTTTCAGATCGTACTTTCGCGGAGATTCATACAGCCCTTTTCGGGCGACGACTTCAAAGTCTACCGGGCGCTGCGTTCCATCAATCCGTCGCCCTACCTCTTCTATTTCGATTTCGGCGGCTTCCGCATCTTCGGTTCGTCGCCGGAGACGCACTGCCGGATACGCGGATCGCACATCAGCATCGACCCCATTGCGGGAACGGCAAAACGGACAGGCAACTATCAGGACGACATGAAGGCGGTGGATTTCCTGCTGAATGACCCGAAAGAAAATGCCGAACATGTGATGCTGGTAGACCTGGCTCGCAACGACCTGAGCCGAAACGCCCACAATGTACAGGTCGATTTCTTCAAAGAACCCCAGTTCTATTCCCACGTAATCCACTTAGTGTCGCGGGTGAGCGGACAGCTCGACGCCGGCGCCGACCCCGTCAAAGCCTTCTTCGACACCTTTCCCGCCGGAACGCTGTCGGGAGCGCCCAAGATACGGGCTATGCAGCTTATTTCCGAAATCGAGTCGCACAACCGGGGCGCGTACGGCGGATGCATCGGCTTCGCGGGACTGAACGGCGACCTGAATCAGGCCATCACCATCCGTACATTCGTCAGCAGGAACAACGAACTGTGGTATCAGGCCGGCGCGGGAGTAGTCTCGCAAAGCAGCGACGAATATGAACTGCAGGAAGTAAACAGCAAACTGGGCGCGCTCAAAAAAGCCGTCGACATGGCCGTCACGCTTTACAACGCCTGAACTCTCCGGCTTTCGGGCTGTTAATACTCAACATACATATTATATATACTTCAATTTTTCGCAATGAGTAAGATTCTTATTATAGATAATTACGACTCGTTTACCTACAATCTGCTACATGCGGTGAAATCGCTGGGATGCAGCAAAGTGGATGTGATTCGCAACGACAGGATTGACCTCTCGGCAGCAGCGCGCTACGACAGAATCATCCTCTCGCCCGGCCCCGGTATACCCGAAGAGGCAGGCCTGCTGCTGCCGCTGATTGAACGGTATGCCAAAACGAAAAGCATCCTGGGCGTATGCCTCGGTCACCAGGCCATCGGCGTAGTTTTCGGCGCTACGCTGGTAAATGTTCCGTTAGTCTTCCACGGCGTGCAGACAAGGGCGAGAATCACCGGTCGCGATTACATCTTTGCCGGACTGCCGGAGGAGATCCTGGTGGGACGTTACCACTCCTGGATCGTATCGGATGCGGACTTCCCCCCGGAACTGGAAGTCACCGCACGCGACGGAAACGGCAGTATCATGGCGATGAGGCACAGACGGTTCGACCTGCACGGCGTGCAGTTTCATCCCGAATCGATACTCACCCCGGAGGGTATCCGCATTATCCGGAACTTTATCGAGGATTAAAAACCCGAGAACGGAGTGAAAGATACAAGAAAGTCAATAATCTTAAGATGAAAGATGATATATGAAAGAAATACTGTATAAACTGTTCGACTATCACTACCTCTCGCGCGACGAAGCCAGAGAAGTACTGTTCTCCATCGTAAGGGGCGACGTGCCCGACACGCAGGTCGCCGCCCTTATCACCTCCTTCCTGATGCGGAGCATCTCGGTGGACGAGGTACTGGGTTTCCGCGACGCACTGCTGGATATGAGGGTAGGGGCAGACCTCTCCGACTACCGTCCGCTCGACATCGTGGGGACGGGAGGAGACGGCAAAAACACATTCAACATCTCTACCGCCGCCTGTTTCGTAGTGGCCGGCGCGGGTTACAACGTGGTGAAGCACGGCAATTACGGCGCAACGTCCGTCAGCGGCGCCAGCAACGTGATCGAACTGCAGGGCGTAAAGTTCTCCACCGACAGTGACAGGCTGCGCAAAAGCCTCGACGCTTGCCGTATCGCCTATCTTCACGCCCCGCTGTTCAGTCCCGCCCTGAAGGCGGTCGCCCCGGTGAGGAAGAGTCTGGGAGTGCGTACCTTCTTCAATGTACTGGGTCCGCTGGTCAACCCCGTACAGCCCGAATTTCAGATGCTGGGAGTCTACGACCTCGCCATGTCGCGGCTGTACGGCTACATCTACCAGGAAGAGAAAAAGAAATTCTGCATCGTGCACAGCATGGACGGTTACGATGAAATTTCCCTCACAAGTCGCTTCAAGGTGATCACCAACCGGGGAGAACACCTCTATATACCGGAAGAGTTCGGCTACCGGCGGATTGCCCAAGAGGAACTGTACGGCGGTAATACGCCGGAAGAGGCTTCGCAGATATTCCGGAATGTGCTGCATCTCCGTGCGACGGACGCGCAGATGAACGCGGTGCTGATCAACGCCGCCTTCGGTATCCGGACGATTGAACAGGAAAAACCGGTCGGCGAGTGTCTCGAAATGGCCAAAGATTCACTGTACGGAAAAAAGGCGCTGAAAACACTGGAAAAGTTCATCGAGCTGAACAGCTGATCTGTGATATGAAGGATATATTAAGCGAAATCATCGCCCACAAGAGAAAGGAAGTTGCCGGACGAAAGGAGCAGCTTCCACTCTCCGTGCTGGAAAAGAGGATTGACCCTGCCGGCATCCCCTTCCGTTCGCTGAAAAGCGCTTTGGAAAACTCGCCGTCAGGTATCATCGCCGAGTTCAAGCGACGTTCGCCCGGCAAGGGGTGGCTGCGTCGGTCTGCCGACGCGGGCGAAGTGACAAAGGCGTATGCTTCGGCAGGCGCATCGGCGCTGTCGGTGCTGACCGACGAAAAGTATTTCGGAGGAACGGCGGACGACCTGCAACAGGCAGCGGCGGGAGTGGAAATACCGGTAATGCGGAAGGAGTTCATCGTGGACGAATACCAGCTCTTCGAAGCCGGACTCTCCGGCGCGAGCGCAGTGCTGCTGATTGCCGCCGCCATTACGCGTGAAGAGTGCAGGCGGTTTACGGAACTGGCGCACCGGCTGCATCTGGAAGTGTTGCTGGAATTGCACGATGAACGGGAGGTCGATTATATCGGGACGCTGAATACTGTTATCGGCGTCAATAACCGTAACCTGGGAAGCTTTGCGACCGATTTGCAGAAATCATTCCGGATGGCCGCCCTTTTGCCCGAAGAGGCGGTATGGGTTTCGGAAAGCGGCAAATCGGACGCCGTCACCGTGAGAGAATTGCGGGAAGTCGGTTACCGGGGATTCCTTATCGGGGAATATTTCATGAAGAGCGGCGATCCCGGACAGCGCCTGAAAGAGTTTATCGATTCAATAGCTATACGATGATAGTCAAAGTATGCGGCATGTGTGAGGAGGCGAACATACGCGCGGTGGAACGGCTGGGTGCCGACTGGATGGGATTCATCTTCTACCCGAAGTCGCCCCGTTATGCGGGGGAAACGCTGTCCTGCATACCGGAGAAGGTGAAGAGGGTGGGCGTTTTCGTGAACGAAGATACCGGTCGGCTCCTCGCGTCGGCCGAGAGGAACAGACTGGACGCCCTTCAACTGCATGGCGACGAATCTCCCGGCGATTGCAGGGCACTGCGGAAGAAAGACTTTATGGTAATCAAATCATTCGGAATCACCGCGGGGAAGCCCTTCCCTTCGGCGCTGACGGAACGTTATGACGACGGATGTTGCGACTGCTTTCTTTTCGACACGCGTACGCCTCTTCACGGCGGTTCCGGAAAGAAATTCGACTGGGAACTGCTTTCGGATTACCGGGGCGAAACTCCTTTTCTGCTCAGCGGCGGCATTTCGCCCGGAGACGCGGAGGCGGTAAAGGCGTTTTCGCATCCCAAATATATCGGCATCGACCTGAACAGCGGTTTTGAAATTTCGCCCGGCGTCAAAAACGTGCCGCTGCTGCAGGCGTTTATGGAACAACTGTCCCGGTGAGCGGGGCGGAAGCATTTTAAATAGTTTCTAAACAGATAATAAGAGAATGAACAGAATAGATCAATTGTTTGAAGAAAAAAAGAGTGGCATCCTGTCGGTCTACTTTACGGCCGGATACCCCCGGCTCGACGATACCGTAACCGTGATCAGGGCGCTGGAAACGCGGGGCGCGGATTTGATAGAGATCGGCGTACCCTTCAGCGACCCTATGGCCGACGGGCCGGTGATCCAGGCTTCCGGCGCGCGGGCGCTGGACAACGGCATGAGTGTGAAATACCTCTTCGGACAACTGGCCGGTATCCGCCGGGAAGTGTCGATACCGCTCGTGCTGATGGGCTACCTCAATCCGATCATACAGTTCGGCTTCGACAATTATTGTGCGGAAGCCGCGAAGTGCGGTATCGACGGGCTGATTATCCCCGATCTGCCGTTTGCCGAATACATGGATTCCTGTAAGGCGGTAGCAGAAAAGTATGGCCTGCACATCATCATGCTGATTACTCCCGAAACGTCGGAAGAGCGTATCCGGCTGATCGACGGGCACACCGCCGGTTTTATCTATATGGTCTCGACCGCCTCCGTGACCGGCGCCAAAAACAGCTTCGGCGACGAGAGCCCGGCCTATTTCCGCCGCGTGAACGCCATGCGGTTGAAAAACCCCCGGCTGATTGGCTTCGGCATATCCAACAGGGAAACGTTTGCCGCCGCCTGCAGCGAAGCTTCGGGCGCGATCATCGGCAGCAAGTTTATTTCGCTGCTGAGCAGTGAAAAAACGGTTGACGACGCCGTGAGGAAACTGATGGATACCCTCCGTTGAAGCACAGTCTGTTTACCTTTTCACGCCGTATGTTCCGGTAAAAGGGAACCGGCAAATCACCCCCCATGTATTTTCTCCAGTCGCACACCGGCGAACTCGCCTCACTCCTGACAGCTCTCTGCTGGACGCTGTGCGCCGTCTTTTTCGAGAAAGCCGGTCGCCGCACAGGATCCCTGTCGGTGAATATCCTCCGTCTTTTCCTGGGAATCCTCTTTCTGGGAACGACTACCCTGTTCACCCGCGGCATGTTTTTCCCGAACGACGCCACGTTTCACAACTGGCTGTGGCTCGGTATTTCCGGTATTATCGGCTTTTTCCTGGGCGACCTCTTCCTTTTCAAATCCTATACCATTATCGGATCCCGCACCTCACAGCTCGTCATGAGCCTTGCTCCCATGATCACGGCGACAATCGGGTGGATCTTTCTGGACGAAATCCTTTCGGCGAAAAGCATACTGGGTATTGTGACGAGCGTCTCCGGAATCATGATTGCCGTAGCCGGGAAGGGGCTGAAGCCGAACGTGTCGCTGCAGGGCATCCTGTATGCACTCGGCGGGGCGGCGGGACAGGCCCTGGGACTGATACTCAGCAAAAAGGGGATGGACGGTTATGACGCTGTGGCTGCCACGCAGATTCGTGCCATCTTCGGTTTTTTCTCATTTATCCTTCTGGTCACCTTCCTGAAGCGGTGGAAACAAGTCATCCGTGCGGCGGGCGATGTGACTTCGATGAAATTCATCACCGTGGGAACTGTTTTCGGCCCCTTCATCGGGGTATCCCTGTCGCTTTACGCCGTGCAGCATACCGAAACGGGAATTGCTTCCACGCTGATGGCGCTGGTACCCATATTCATCATAGCGCCTGCGGCGCTCATGTTCAAAGAAAAAATCACCGTCCGTCAGGTAATCGGGGCAGTGGTCAGTATCGCGGGTGCAAGCGTCTTCTTCTTATAAATAAAAAGTACTTACCACCGTTATGCCGGTGTACTTTCACCAGGCTGATGAAGCCTCCTTCATCAGGTTAATGAAGCCCCCTTCATCAGGTTAATGAAGCCTGCTTCATCGGGCTAATGAAGCCCCCTTCATCGGACTAATGAAGCCTGCTTCATCAGCGCCGTCTTATACCGATGGTTTTTTCAACACTCACGTTAATTTATGCGGATCCCGACTCTCTTATGAATAAATTTGTCTTCTCGCTGCTTACCGGATTTTCGGTGGCGGTGCTGTTATACAAATCGAAGAACGGAAGCCGGATAACGTGCGAAGCACGAACAGCGATGATTTCCGGGGGTAAAATGTGATTTTTTTGAAGAAGATACCGGCAAATAAAAATATAATGATTATTTTTGCGGCCTGATGAAAAAATGTTTTTCACATATCCACCACCAAAAAGTAACCGGTTTAGTCCGACGATGCTTTTGACTTATGCGGAAATTCCGACCTCCGTACCCCTTCCACCTTATATATCTTTCTCTGCCCTCGGGCAGCATTCTACAATCAACGCTCTAATTTTTTTATTGTTTCACAGGATGAATGTCATTATTCATATAGCCAACGGCGATTATACAGGTTATGCGCAGAAAATCTGCGACTTGATTTACGAGTCGGCGCAAGCGCGCGGTACGGGTATTGCGAAGCGCAGTGCCGCATACATTGCCGAAAAAATTGAGGCGGGCAAGGCGGTGATCGCCCTCGACGGCGAAAAACTTGCAGGCTTTGCCTATATCGAAACGTTCAGTCACAACAGGTTTGTGGCTAATTCGGGACTGATAGTACATCCCGATTACCGCAATCAGGGACTGGCCAGGAAGATCAAGCGGAAAATCTTCGATCTCTCCCGGAAACTCTTTCCGAATGCCAAGATATTCAGTATCGCCACCGGGCTGGCGGTGATGAAAATGAATACGGAACTGGGATTCAAACCCGTCACCTTTTCGGAACTGACCGACGACGAGGAGTTTTGGAAAGGATGTCAGGGATGCAGGAATTTCGACATTCTGCAGCGTAACAATTACAAAATGTGCCTTTGTACGGGGCTGCTTTACGATTCCAGGACACAGCCCGTACAACATGCCAGCCCCTTCGCCCGGAAGGTGGTGAAACCGATCATCAAAATAAGAAAGAACAATAAATTGCATAAAAAATGAAGAAAAAAGTAGTATTAGCATTTAGCGGCGGCCTCGATACCTCGTTTTGTGTACCCTGGCTGATCAATGAGAAAGGATTGGAAGTGCATACGGTGATTGTAAACACCGGCGGATTTTCGGACGAAGAGGCAGCGGCAATCGAAAAGCGGGCGTTGCAACTGGGCGCCACCTCGCACACCTGCATCAATGCGGTGGACGATTATTACAGCAGGGGCATCCGATACCTGATTTTCGGAAACATACTGAAGAAC
>JAIRSV010000076.1 GCA_031255275.1 Proteiniphilum sp. | reverse complement strand
AAAGTTTCACTCTGCAGAGGAAAAGTCTTACTCCGCAGAGGAAAAGTTTCACTCCGCAGAGGAAAAGTTTCACTCTGCAGAGGAAAAGTCTCACTCTGCGGAGGAAATGCCTCCGGCGCCCGGCGCAGGCGCTCTGACAGCGAGGTTTTTTTAACGCCGGATTCTCTGTCGGTGGAAAATGGAAAGAGGTATCATTACCCGGCAGGCATCATCAGCCAGTACTTAAATTCGGAAGCCTTGTTCTTACTTACGTAGATACGTTCGGGCGTTTCGATGTCCAGGGTGATGCGCAGACGGCTGTCAAACCATATCGTGATGTTTTTCACACTGTCTCGCGCCAGGATGTATTGCTTGTTGGCCCGGATGAAGCAGGAGGGGTCGAGCATCTGCATGATCTGCTCCAGGGTTTTGCTGTATGGGTAGACTTCGCCGGACTTCAGGTAGATGCCGGTCGATTTGTCGGTCGTGTAGAAGCAGGAGACTTCGCTCAGACTGACCGGAATCAGCCGGTCTCTGAACGGTACCAGTAGCTTGTCGATGTACTTCGCCGGCGACAAGAGCGAGATGCTTGACAGGTACTGTATAATTTCGCTGCCCGTCAGCTTCCTGAACTTGTCCAGCGCCCGCTTCAGATCCTCCTTCCGTATCGGCTTGAGCAGATAGTCGATGCTGTTTACCCGGAAGGCTTCGATGGCATATTCGTCGTATGCCGTGGTGAAGATGATGGGGGTCTCGATCCTGATCCTGTCGAAGAGGTGAAAGGCTGATCCGTCGGACAGGTGTATGTCCATGAAAATGAGGTCGGGCAACGGATTCCTGCTCAGCCGGCTGATGGTCTGACGGATGCTTTCCGTATTCCCGATCACTTCTATGCCCGGATCCGTCTCGGCGAGTATGGATACCAGGTTTTCGCAGGCAGCGGTTTCGTCTTCCACGATGAGTACTTTCATATATTTGTCTGTTTTAGCGGCAGATATACCGAGAATGTTTTCCCGTCGTCAATTACCCTGATCTGTTTGTCCATCAGCAGCGAAAAGCGGTTTCGCAGATTCTTCAGCCCCGTGCCGTTGGTCCCGACGGGGCTGAGTTTGGGATATACGGGATTGGATACGGTCAGTTCCTCGTCTTCGTTCAGCGAGATGCTGACGATCATCTTGTGTTCGCTGTCGATCGTGTTGTGCACGACGACGTTGTCGATCAGCGGAAGCAGCGAAAAGACCGGCAGTCGCAGGTTCAGCCGGTCGCTGTCCACGTTGATGCCGAATACCAGCTTGTCGGCAAAGCGCACTTCCATCAGGTAGCGGAATGAGGCTACGAAGTCAAGCTCCTCGGCGAGCGTGACCAGTCCCTTCCGGTCGCTCTGCAGGATGTAGCGGAAGACGTCGGAGAGTTTGTCGACGAAGGCCAGTGTTTTTTCGTCCTCCCTTGTCCGGATGAGCGCCGTGAGGCTGTTCAGCGAGTTGAAGAAGAAATGGGGATTTATCTGGTTGGCCAGGGCGTTACAGCGGCTCTGGAGGTTTTCTATTTTGAGCTGTTCTATTTCCTGCTCCTTTTTCCGCTGCTCGCTGTACATCATGTATACGTGCCCGACGAAGGTGGAGAGTATGAAGAGGACGAAGAACTGAAATACGACCATGCTCCCGAAGCCGTGAGCTTTTCCGTTCCACAGGTACATGGCCGGGATGAAGAGTCCGTAGGCGAGGAGCGTAATCAGGAAGTTGCGGAGGCACCGGCGCTGAAAGGTGAATTCTTTTATCTTCCTCAGATTGTAGTACAGCAGCAGCCAGATGAGCAGGACGAAACAGGCGTAGCGGAAGAAGAAGAAGAGCAGGTGATATACATATTTTGAACTGTTGAGAAAGGTGAGTTCCCACGGCAGGCAGGCGATGTTGGGGTATACGATGAATACGGCGCTCACGACGCTTATCAGCAGTAGCCTTAGCGAGTTGTTGTTATCGAAGAGTTTCATCCTGTGATAAATTTTTCAAAATAGGGTGCATTTATTTGCATTTGACAATGTTTGCCGCCGTCCGCGAACGTCTCCCGGAGCCTCAGACAGTTTCGGAGAAGCGGTGCGTGGGTTGCGGCCGTCCGGGCTGCAGGTAGCGCCAGGCAAGCACTTCGCATACGGGAGCGTCCGGGGCGTCCGGGCAGAGGCGGTTTAACGTGTCGCGGACGATGCGGTCAAGGTTACCGGGCGATGTTTCGACGCGTGCATTGAGGGTCAGTTTCGCTTCCGGGCTGCATCCGGCGCTTCCCCTCAGCCGGAGCGATTCGGCGCTGCCGGTCAGGTTGCCGGTGACGAAGCGGGAGCCGTTTTCGGTGATTGCCTTGACGTGTCCGACGGTCAGATTGCCGGCGTCGAAGCGCGCGGCCAGGGCTGCGAGCAGATCGCGGGTAAAGGCGTCCCAGTCCCGGTCGCAGTTCCCCGCCCCCCGGCCGGAGAGGCGAAGGGTGCCGTTGAGCCAGCCCAGAACGGCTTCGCCGCTGGCGTAAATGTCATAATCCATTTCCACCAGGCGTTTGCCGGCGTCCCTCCGGGTGGTGACCTCCTGCAGCCAGGCGTCGATGCCGGCGCCGGTCATGGCGCTGACGGCATGGAGCGTGGCGAAGGGATAAGCTTCAGCCGTATGACGCTTCAGACGCGCAATCTCCTCCTCATCCTGCAGGTCGGCCTTGTTGATGAGGATGATGTCGCTCTCTTCGAGCTGCTTGCGGTAAATGTAGGCGGCGTCGGGGTGCAGGCCGGCGTTTCCGCCGGCGAGGATCGGGCCGAGCCGGACGGGATCGGCCAGGACGGTGAGGGGGGCGATTTGCAGGTCACGGTTCCAGAAACGTTTCAGCGGCTGCATGATGGTGGCCGAGAGGTCGGTACAGCTGCCCACCGGTTCGGCGATGATTACGTCGGCAGCTTCGCCGGCGCGTATCTTCCGGATGGCGTCCGTGAAGCCGTCGAAGTTACAGCAGAAACAGCTTCCGCTGACCTCTTCCACGGGAATGTTATTTAGCGACAGCCATTTGCTGTCGACCAGTTCAGGAGCCTGGTCGTTGGTGATGAGTCCGGTACGCAGTCCCTGTTCCGCCAGCCTGCGGGCAGCTTCCAGGAGCAGTGTCGTTTTGCCGGCTCCGAGGAATCCGCCGGCGATGATGAGTTTTGTTGTATTCATACCTGTTCGATTGTTATTCGGCTGTTATTCGGCTGTTAATTCGGGGTTACGAACAACTTCAGAAGAATCACGGCTCAGCCGTTCCGCGACGACGGGATAGAACGCCCAGCACACCGAGCGCGGCAAAGGCGATTCCGATATGGATAAAAAAGGAGGAAACACCTTCGGTCTGACCGTAGGAGTGCTTCCCGCTAAGCAGATAGTTCACGCCGAAATAGGTCATCAGGACGGTGGCGAAAGAGTAGACCGAGAGCAGGTTGAACAGCCACCGACTGTACCATCTCTTCACCAGATACAGGTGCGTCGTCACGGAATAAGTCACCACAGTTATCAGCGCCCAGGTCTCCTTGGGATCCCAGCCCCAGTACCTTCCCCACGACTCGTTGGCCCAGACTGCGCCGAGAAATGTTCCGGTCGTCATCAGGACAAGCCCGGCCAGCAGCGAAAGGCTGTTTATAATGGTAAGCTCTTCGACGTAACGGGTGGGACGGGATCCGCTCTTCGCAAAAGCCATTATCGAGAGGTTGGCGACTCCCAGCAGAAAGCCGATCCCGAAGAATCCGTAAGCGGCCACAATCACGGCTACGTGAAACATCAGCCAGGGCGACTTCAGCACCGGCGCCAGCGTATTGATCTGCGGATCCATCCAGTTGAGGGTAGCGACAAAAAGAATGACTCCGCCGAAAAGCGTGGACAGCGCGCGGGTGAGGAGGCTCTTCCGCCCGAAGATGTGACCGGCCAGCACCGTAGCCCACGAAACATAGACCATCGTTTCGTACGAATTGCTCCAGGGTGCATAGCCGGAGATGTACCACCGCATCCCCATGCCGAAGGTGTGGCAAAGGAAGAGCAGCAGCGTACAGACAGTGAGTGCGGCGGCGATATGCCGCTGCCGGCGTCCGGCGCGCAGGAGCTGCATCAGGGCGGTGACGAGCAGCAGTCCGCCGGCGATGAAGTAACCGAGCTTCACCCGATTGAAGAGATCTATCCGGTTGTAATAAAGTTCGGCCCTCAGTTTCTCCGGGCGGATCAGAGACGCGCCGTCACTCTCCCGCTGAAGGGCTTCGATCTCGTTCAGCGCCCCGTCCGCCCCGTTCCAGTCGCCGCTTCCCAGCGCCTGCCGCACTTCCGCGAGGTACCGTCCGAACGTCTGCGTGATACGGGCTGACTCCGCTTCGGAAAAGGCGGAATGTTCGCCGCCCGGAGCGTGCCAGGTATGGGAAGGGTCATCCGGGTCGGGGAAGATGCCGGGCATGGTGTGATTCAGCAGCTGATAGAGTATGTTTACCCGTTCATCGAGTTTGATCAGCTCTTTTTCGGAAGCGCTCCGCGTGTCCGCCGGCCGGTGGTAAATCTCCTGCAGCCGGGGCAGCAGCGTGTAATTCCCCTGTCCGTCGAAAAAAGCGCCGTAAGCCGCATACTCCTCCTGAGCGCTTGTCCGCTCGCCGGCGGGCAGGACGACAAGGGGTACCTGCGTCCACATCTGCGGCATGGCGAGGAGGCCGAGCAGGAACTGGTCGGAGGTAAGGTCGCCGAACGTCTGCTCCTTATGTACCTTGCGGAGAATTTCGGAAGAAAAGGTATTCATGGGCATCACCCGTCCCCTGAATTGCACGGGCAGCGCGCCGAAACGGGCTGCATGTGTCGCGGGAATCCTGTTTTCGCGTACCGCCGCGGTCATCGCTTCGCCCGGCGTGTCCTGCGCGTGAGCGAGTGTCGCGATCATCAGGAGAACCGCCGCCGGCAGGCTTTTTCTGACCTCCTTCAATTGCCGCAGCAGCCTGCGGAAGCGGGAGTCCGGCCGGAGGAACATAAGAAGAAAACCGGTCAGCAGCAGGAGATAGCCGGTATAGGTGACGGTGCGTCCCGCCACATCCCGGTTTACCGAGAGAACGGTTCCCGTCTCATCCCTGTCATACGAGGCCTGGAAGAAACGGTATCCCTTCACGTCCAGGATATTGTTCATATAGACCTTCGCCTCGCGCACTTCCCCGTCAGCGTGTATCAGCAGGTCGCTCTCGCAGGAGGAGGGGCTTTGTGAACCGGGATAGCGGATCAGTCTGAAGTCTGTAAGTTCCAGCGTAAAGGGTAAAGTTTCCGTTTCGACGCCCCGGGAGGTGTGCATCATCATCCTGTCCGTTTTTTCGCCTTCGCGGATGTGCACCTGTCCCTGTTTCCCGAACAGGAAGGTGGTCAGCGCTCCCGCAAGGATGACGACCAGTGCGCTGTGAAGCGTCAGCATGGCCCATTTTTTCTTCCGGATAAGACGGCGACGGAGAATGATCAGGATGAAATTGGCTGCCAGCAGGAATTGCAGGAAGAAAAACAGGGGTGAGTAGTAGATCAGTATTCCGGCAGCCTGCGTCCCCATGTGTTTTTCTATAAAAGTAGCTGTTGCCAGTCCGACGGCGTAGACCAGCAACAGCACGATAGAGGCTCTGTGTGAGGATAGAAATCTCACGCTTCCTCCCACTGTTTGCGAAGTAATTCGAGGGCTGCCGGCACGACGATGCTGCGATCGCCCTGTGCGCCGCACTCAAAGCTGACGTACTTGTCGTAACCCATCATCTTAAGTCCTCTGAAACCGGCCACGTAGTTGTCGGCTTCGCCGTCTTCGCCGGGCATGCTGCGCCGCTTCCGGCTGGCCACGTGTACGTGACGGAGGTGTTCTCCCGCCGAAAGGAATGCGGCCATGTCGCAATTTTCTTCCCAGGTCATGTGCCAGAAGTCGCCCATGCACTTCACGCCGGGATTGTTAATATCGCGGCAAATGGAGGCGGCGTCGGCTACCTGGCGAAGGTAGAATGCTTCGTTACGGTTCAGCGGTTCGAAGATAACGGTTGTTCCGTGCTGTCGGGCAAAGGTGCCCATTTCGTCAAACTGTTCGCAAAGGAAGTCGCGTGTTTCCCGCGTGTGGGGCATCGCGGGCGTCTGGCCGTTGAAGGCGGGAACTATGATTACGCCGACGGATTCTACTTCTCCGGCGGCAACGATCAGTTCCGCCATCGTGTCGCGGCATTTTTTCCGTATCTCCGGGTCGGAGGAGAGGATGAAGCCTTCGAAACCGGCACAGATGGCGCTCACTTTTATATTCCGTCCCTTGAGGGCGTCTTTTATCTCCTGTCCTCTTTCAAGCAGGGGTCTGCCGTGCGGTTCGAAACCCGTCACGCCGTGCTCTTCCATAAAGTCGAATTTTTCGCTGAGGGTTGTTCCGGGAGGGGTTCCTTCCTGAAAAGAGATATTCAGTTTTGCGCCGGCGGCAGGGTCGCTTCCCTTTGCCGACGCTGATTTCCGTTCCTGTTTCGCAGCGGCGAACGTGTGGCATCCTCCGGCCACTATGGCGGCTGATCCGGCCAGGGTGGCCGTCAGGAATTTTCTTCTGTCAAATGTCATGATTTTCGCTGTTTATTTTCCGCTTCCGGGCACGGGTACCGTAAAATTTTTCATATTCATCCAGCCGTCTATATTCAGGTCGGCGGGCATGTAATCGAGCGGGGCGGCTATCGTGGCTTCCCAGGTCGTTTTCTGTCCGGTATAGGCGGACTCGCGTCCCATGATGGCGGCCATGTTTGAGACGGCTGTTTCCGAGGCCAGTTCTATCGGCTCGTTTTTGCGTATGCAGTTGATCATGTTCACGTGCTCCAGTGTATAGGGGTCGGTCTGCTGAGAGTTGCTCTTTTCGGCCTCTTCGTCATACCGCCAAATTTCTTTACCTGCAAGGTCTCTGATTACATATCCGTTGGCGGTTGACCATGATCCTTTTGTTCCCTGGATAAATTCGCTTACGTTATTGGCGCAGCCGTCTATCTGGCGGCACATGCTGTGCAGGTGAATACCGTTTTCCATCGTGAAGTCGATGCTGAAGTTGTCGTACTGGTCACCCGTCACGCGGCGCTGGCGCGATCCGAAGCCGACGGCGCTGAGGGGTTTCAGTCCGGTGAACCAGGTAAATACATCTATATTATGTACGTGTTGCTCTACGATATGGTCGCCTGAGAGCCATTTCCAGTTTACCCAGTCGCGTACCATGTATTCGAAATCTTTCCATTGCGGCTGCCGTTCGCGATACCACAACATGCTTTGGTTCCAGTAGACCGCTCCGCCGGTAATTTCGCCGATGGCGCCGTCCATGATCATTTTGTATGATTCTACGTAGCTGCGCTGGTGGTGGCGCTGCGTTCCGGTTACGACGGTCAGTTTTTTGGCCTGCGCCTGCTTGGAGGCTGCTACGATGGTGCGGTAGCCTACGGCGTCTACGCAGATTGGCTTTTCCAGAAAGCAGTGCTTGTTTTTTTCTACTGCGTATTTAAAGTGTTCCGGGCGAAAGAATGGGGGTGTACAGTCAATCAGTATGTCAATATCGCTGTCGATTACCTGCTGATAGGCGTCCAGTCCGACAAAGCGTTTGTCGGCGGGAATGTCTATGTTTCTTTCGTTCATCAGTTTCTCGGCCAGGCCGTCTACCTTGTCCTGGAATACGTCGCCCAGGGCTGTGACGGTGATGCCGCTGCCGGCATTCAGGTAGTTGATGGTGGCGCCTGAACCGCGGCTGCCGCAGCCGACTATGCCTGCTTTCAGTTTTTTTCCGTCGGAGGCCGTGTCCGGGAGTTCCGGGATGTAGTAGCTGCCGGGGGCTTTCAACGGTACATTTTCTTCTTTTTCCTGTTTCGCCGCATAGTTGCAGGAGGTCAGGATGCCTGCGGCGGAACCGGTTCCGATTACGCCGGCTGCTCCTGCGGCGGCGGAGGTCTTTATGAATGACCTTCTGGTTACACTGTTTTCACTTTTCATATGACTGTTTTAAATTATTAGTTCGATTGTTTCCGGGTTGTTTGTGAATTGTTATTCAACGGCTGTTAAATAATGCGATGCGCGAATTACAGTGGAGTTTCCGGTTCGCAGACCACGCGGAATCCGATTCCTTTCATATCGGAGTACCACCAGATGCTTTTCGGCTGTTGCGGATCTGTTCGCAGCCAGTCGTCATGCTGCGTATGGGCGCGACTTGCGCTGCGAAGGTCTGCTGCGTCGGAGGCATAGAATCCTCCCCGGACTACCCATTCTTCGCCTTCGGTCACGCAGGGATCGCGGGTGACGCCGGATCGTTTGGCGTATGCTTTCGGGTCGTACCTGTCGGCTGTGTACTCCATTACGTTTCCTGACATGTTTTTCAGCCCGAACGGATTGGGGTTGACCTGCGAGGGTGAATGGGTACGGCTTTCGCCGTTTTTGTTGTAGATCACGTATGAGGTGATGCCGGCGGTTTTCGGCTTGAGGATATTCCGGAGAAATCCCCGGTCGGAGAAATCCCTCGGGCTTCCGGGGAAGAAGTAGGGGGTTTTTGTTCCGCCGCGGGCGGCGTATTCCCATTCGGCTTCGGTGGGGAGGCGGTATTTTTTGCCTGTTTTCTCCGACAGCCACCGGCAGAATATTTCTGCGGCATAGTGTGTCATCGTGATGGCGGGATAGTCGCCCTGTCCCCAGCCCTGGTCGGGGTAACCGAACGGTGGCGTGGGCCCTGAGATGGCGTCTGCGTCCGGTATATTCCGGTTGTTTTCGTATACTGTTTCCGGCGGAGTGCGTCCTTCGCTCATCGTTTCGGCGTAGAATGCCCAGTACTGATCCCACGTAGTTTCCGTTTCGGCCATAAAGAAGGGACTCAGGGATACTTCGTGTTGTGGTGATTCGTCCGGATTGCGGAAGGCTTCTTCTTCGGGGCTTCCCATTGTGAAGGTGCCGCCTTTGATGGCTATCATGTTGAACGAGACGGTGGTTCCGGGTATCTGTTCGGTATAGCCGGCGAAGGCGGTGATTGTGGCCGGTTCTTTGTAGCGTGCAATGCTGTCTGCGGAGACGGAGGCGGTCTGTCCGGGGATTCCGGTCATTTGTCCGTGCGAATAGTTTGGGTTATAGTGTCCTGCATCCAGGTGGCAGCTGATGCATTGCAGGTCGAATTTTTTCACATTCTCTTCGTAGTAGAGGTGTGCTGTGATGGCGTCATCGACGATTCCCTGGGGAAAGAGGTTGTGGTGACATTTCACGCAGGATTCGTTGGGGATGTATTTCACGGCATGTTCCAGTTGCGATTTCTTCTCCCAGTCAATCCCGTCGGGGTTTTTGACGAGCGTGTTCCATGCGTGGCGTATCCCCAGAGAGGCTTTGGCGGTGTAGTGAGCCCGGATATTGTCTTCGGGCGGAAGGTGACAGTCTATGCAGTTTACCATGACTCCGCTTCCGTTGTTCATGTGTTCCGAGAGCATCCAGCTCTCTTCCACGTGCGGGTGTACGTGGCAGATCATGCATGATTCGTTCGTGGAGAAATAGACCGATGTCCGGTAGAGTGTTACGACAAATATGATTCCGATGAACATGCCGGTGAACAGGTAAAGGTTTTTCCGCTGTCGCTGTTTTCTTCCTGTTCCCCACATCCTTCTTCTTGTACGCCTTGACATTACTGTTTCTTGATAAGAGGTTATAAAAAATAGTTCCTGTTTTATATGCTTCCGTTATCCGGCCTGTAAAAGTACGAATTTTTATTCTATTTAAAAAAATCAGCCTGAAAAATACGCTTTTCCTGCTAAAATATTCTTTTTACTGACTGACTGTCTGTGCAGGGCCTGTTTTTTTAAGAAGTTAAGAAGTGGAGAAAACTAGCTCGGGGAGCGCCCGAGTGGCAAGGGGCGGGAGCTTCATTAATGGAAAGTTGAAAGTTGAAAATGTTAAGTGGATGTGGAGAAAACCAGCTCAGGGAGCGCCCGAGTGGCAAGGGGCGGGAGCACCCGCCCCGACGAACGAAAAAGTTAATGCGATGACAGTGCCGTCATTCCGACTAAAGCGTCAGCGAAACGGAGGAATCTCAATCATAGAAACAGATTCTTCGGCTGCGCTCAGAATGACGGGGGCGTGTTGATGTGATAATGAAAAGTAATGTAACTATGCGCTATCGCGCTCCGAAATCGCTCGTCGGGGCGGGTGCTCCCGCCCCTTGCCGCTCGGGCGTTCCCTGAGCTGGTTTTCTCCACTTCTCTAATTCTTAAAAAACATTTTCAACTCTCAACTTTCAATTGTCCATTATTGAAGTACCCGCCCCGTGCCGCTCAGGCGACCCCCGAGCTGGTTTTCTCCACTTCTCCTTCTTAAAAAACATTTTCAACTCTCAACTTTCCATTTTCCATTAATGAAGCTCCCGCCCCTTGCCACTCGGGCGCTCCCCGAGCTGGTTTTCTCCACTTCTTAACTTCTTAAAAAAATCGTCCGTTTCTGCACAGAAATTCAGAGCAAAACAGACGCATTTTATGCTTAAAGTCAAATTTTTACGAAAAATTTAAGATTTCCGGGGCAAAAAACCGAATGTCTGAAGAATTATCACTACTTTTACTTTCAGTTCTGGGAAAGTATTTCAGACAGGATCCGGGATATACCGAAACATCAACGAACAAATAATTCAAATAATTTATAAAACCAATGCGCCGGCATGGCGCTCTTTCAAATTTTTTATATGAAAACAAATCTACTAATTTTTATTACAGCACTTTGTATTTTGCTGTTCGAAGGATGTACGTCCAAAAGCGGAGACACGACTCGCGTCAGGGAAAGCAGGATCCCCGTCTCCGAAGACATTACGTTTGCGTGCGACAGTATGCCGATGCATGAAATCATTGACATAAGACGATGGATTCGCATGGATAACCGGGTAATCATTCAAACATCCGTAGTGGATACCTTCTTCTACGTCTACACACTGCCCGATTTCCGGTATCATTCCCGGTTCGGCCTGAAGGGAGAGGGTCCCGATGAATTTCTGTTTCCCCTCCTGGCCACTGATGGTGAAAAAAAACTGTATATCTATGATAATGCCAAAAACAATAATATCTCCGTATACGCGTTCCGGGATTCCGGATTTGTTTACGACGGCCGGCTACCGTACAGCATTAGCACTCCGAT
>JAIRSV010000061.1 GCA_031255275.1 Proteiniphilum sp. | reverse complement strand
TAATTTTTTTAGTTCGTCCAGTAATATCCGGTTCTCTTCCGGCGTTCCCACCGTGATGCGGAGAGAGTTGCGGACAATGGCGTCACGGTTTCTCACGATCACTTTCCGGTCAACCAGGTACCGGTAAATCGCATTGGCATCCGTCACTTCCGTCAGCAGGAAATTGGCTTCGGAGGGGTATACGCGGCGTACCACGGGCAATTTTTCCAACTCCTTTCCCAGCAGGGCGCGCTGCGCAAGAATGACGGCGCGTTGCCGTTCAAATTCGAGCGGGTCGGAGAGCGCCCTGAGCGCTTCCGCCTGATTCAGCGTACTCACGTTGTAGGGCGGTTTCGTCCTGTCCATCAGCGCGACGACGGAGGCGGCGGCAAAGGCTGTCCCGACTCGCGCCCCGGCCAGTCCCCAGGCTTTGCTGAAGGTCTGCATGACGATCAGGTTGGGGTGATCCTTCAGCTTTTCGAGGAAGCTGCCGCCGGAACAGAAGTCGATATAGGCTTCGTCGATCACGACCATTCCCCGGAACTCCGCGAGCAGCCGCTCCACATTGTGCGGACGGTTGCCGGTGGGATTGTTGGGCGAACAGACGAATATGCACCGGGCGGAACGGGCGAGTATGCCGTCAATATCCAGTTCGAAGCAGTCGGTCAGCGGGATGCGGATTACGCCTACGTTGTTGATGTTAGCCGACACTTCATACATGCCATAGGTGGGCGGACAGACGATTACGCGATCCCAGCCCGGTTCGCAGAAAATGCGGTAGATAAGGTCTATCGCTTCGTCGCTTCCGTTTCCGATAAATATATTTTCCACCGGGATGCCTTTCCTTTCGGAAATCGCCTTTTTCAGCAGCCGCTGGTGAGGGTCGGGATAGCGGTTTATCCGGCCGTAGGGGTTTTCGTTGGCGTCGAGAAATATCCCCGCGTCGCCCGTAAATTCGTCGCGCGCACTGGAATAGGGTTGCAGCGCCCGGATGTTGGGACGTACCAGCGATTCGGGATTAAATGTCTTCGGATTATTCATCATCGCGTTCATTCTTTTTGCTGTAATTCTCGACCACTGCCAGACGAAGCGACATGGCGTTCCGGTGTGCGGTGAGCTGTTCCGCTTCGGCCATGATTTCGACGGCGTTGCCGATGCTGACCACTCCCTCCTCGTCGAGTTGCTGAAAGGTGATCTTCTTAATGAAACTGTCGAGCGATACGCCGCTGTAAGCCGCCGCATAGCCGCCGGTGGGAAGCGTGTGATTCGTACCGCCGGCGTAATCGCCGGCGCTTTCGCAACTGTAATGGCCGAGGAAAACCGAACCGGCTGCCGTGACGCCGCGACTCAGCGGCGCCGGATTCCGGACGGCCAGAATGAGGTGTTCGGGAGCGTAGAAGTTACTGAAGTCGAGACACTCTTCCATACTGTCGAAGAGGATCGCCTTGCTGTTTTTGAGCGCCTGCGCCGCAAGTTCTTTCCGTGGAAGGGTTTGCAGTTGAAGTTCCAGTTCGCCGTTGACCGCTTTGATCACCTTTTTGCTGTCGGAGAGCAGTATCACCTGACTGTCGGGGCCGTGTTCGGCCTGCGACAGCAGGTCAGCCGCCACAAAGGCCGGATGGCAGCTATCGTCGGCAATCACTACGAGTTCGCTGGGGCCTGCCGGCATGTCGATGGCGACGCCGTAATACTGTGCCGAGCGCTTGGCGGCCATCACATACTGGTTGCCCGGGCCGAATATCTTATTTACTTTAGGTATAGTTTCCGTGCCGAAAGTCATTGCCCCGACAGCCTGGATGCCTCCCGCCGCAAAGATCCTCGTCACCCCCGTGAGGGCGGCGGCGTAGAGAATGGCGGGGTGAATATCTCCCGCTTTGCCGGGGGGAGAGCACAGCACGATTTCGCTGCACCCGGCGATTCTTGCGGGAACCGCGAGCATCAGCACCGTGGAAAAGAGCGGAGCGGTGCCGCCCGGCACGTAAATGCCGACCCGTTCAACGGGACGCGACTCGCGCCAGCAGACTACGCCGGGCGCCGTTTCCACTTTGCGTATCTCTTCCCGTTGCGAGCGGTGAAAAGTTTCGATGTTTTTCCGGGCCAGGTCAATGGCCTGTTTCAGCCGTTCGGGAACGAGGGAAGCAGCCTTTTCGACGGTGTCGCGATCCACCTCCAGCGTCTTCTGGACAGGGCAGTCAAATTGCCGGCTATAGGCGAGTACCGCCTTATCGCCCTTGCGGTGGATGTTATAGAACATCTTCTCTACCGTCTTCATCAGTTTCTGCTGCCGGATCATGGGGCGTTCGGCCAGCTTTCTGATCTTACTTTGCGAAGGGTTTGAAATTGTCTTCATATCATTATTCTTCTTGTCACATTACTCACAGTATCATCTTCTCGATGGGAATGACAAGGATTCCTTCGGCGCCGGCATGTTTCAGTTCGTCGATGATCTCCCAGAAATCGTCGCCGTTGATGACGGAGTGGATACTGCTCCATCTCCCGTCGGCCAGCGGGAGGATGCTGGGCGACCGCATTCCCGGCAACAGTCGCACGATGTCGGGGATCACTTCGTTGGGCGCGTTGAGCAGCACGTATTTTTTGCCGCGACCGTTCTTGTAAGCCTTTATGCGGAATAGCAGCCGTTCGAGCAGTTCGGTTTTGGCGGCAGAGAGGTTTTTGTTACCGATGAGCGTCGCCTCGCTTTTGACGATGGCTTCCGCCTCCTTCAGACCGTTCATGATGAGCGTACTGCCCGTGCTCACGATGTCGAAAATGGCGTCGGCCAGACCGATTCCGGTAGCAATCTCCACGCTGCCGCCCAGTTCTTCGATCTTCACGTCGATCTCCTTCTCCCGGAAGAATTTCTTCAGGATACGGGGATAGCTTGTCGCGATCCTTTTGCCGCCGAAGTAGGCAAGTCCCGTGTACACCTCGTCCTTCGGGATGGCGAGCGACAGGCGACAGCTTCCGAAGCCCAGCCGTTCGATCTCCGTCACATCCTTTTCCTTCTCCCACATCTCGTTCTGTCCCAGGATGCCGATGTCGGCCACACCCTGTTCCACGTACTGCGGAATGTCATCGTCGCGCAGAAAGAGAATTTCCAGGGGGAAGTTACGCGCCTCGGTTTTCAGTCTGCGATTGCCGTTGGACACGTTGATACCGCACTCCGAGAGCAAGTCGAGGGATTTTTCGCTTAACCGTCCGCTTTTTTGAATAGCAATTTTAATTTTTTCCATTGAGTAATCTCCGTTGTTCAAGAATAAGGCCACGTCCTGAAATAAAAAACCCGTCTGGGTTCATTCAGACGGGTTTATGCGTATATGTTCCTGATCAGTTTGTTCATACCGGCCTCACCTCGTCTGCGGACAAGTGTGAAGATGATGATGATAGAACTGGTTTGCTTTCATTTTTACTGTTTTTGACAGGGCAAAGATAATGGATTTATTTGAGACAAATTGTAAAATGAGCATTTTTTATGTGCCAATGTGATAATGAGGTATAGGGTATATACTGCTCGGGGAACGCCGGAGCGGCAAGGGGCGGGAGCACCCGCCCCGACGAGCGATAAAGAAAACAGGGCAAGGCATGCCTTGCCCGTACATTATATATAAAGCCGTCGCGTAGCGACTGTATAATCATGTAAATCACGTAAATCAGAAGAATCACAGTTCAGACAATTAGCAAAAAAATCCGTCCCGGGCGCGCGATCGCCCACGCCCCCCTCTCGAGCGGGGGTGGGGGGTGTGTTTGGGCGCGACCCCCCACGGCAGGGGCGTTGCCCCTGTGACCCCACCGGCTTTTTTGTCTTGACACAAAAAAGTCGGCAAAAAAAGTCAAGACTGCGTCCGTATCGCTCAAAAAAATTGGGCGTTTGCCGGCTAAAATCCTCATAACTCGCGCCGATGGCGCTCAGACAGCGAGGATTTTTTTACGCCGGCTGCTCTGATTTTTTGGCGCTTCGGCCGATGTCGGAGGGGGCGCCGTTCCGGCGCATTGGTTATGGCTATGTGGAGAAGTGAAGAAGAGCACCTAAAACAACCAGCTCGGGCGTTCCCCGAGCAGTATATACCCTATACCACATTAACACATGATCACATATTTGCATTAACACATTGACACATTTCTTCGGTTATCCGGACGCTGGAAATTGAGCGAAAAATCCCTCTTGAACGACCTGCCGTATGGAAAATACTATGAATCTCAGAACAGACAGGGTTCGGATAAATTGATTACGAAAATCTTGATTCTTTTACAGCTATTCACTATTTTTGCAGCGAAATGAATAGTCTCGTTACTATGAATAGAAAATTGATTGATATTCTTATTATTTGCCTGAGTGTTCCACTCACCGTCTTATTCTCCTCCGAAGGGGGCGATTCGTGTGACCAAGACCCTCTCAGGCACTGGTTTGAGGTCGTGATGGAGCAGCCGGAGGCCATTCGCGACAGTTTGAAGACTCTCGGTCCCGTCGAGAATATCTCGGCCGAAAACCGTGCTCTTTACGGTCTGGTGAGGACTATTGCCGATGACAGAACTTTTTCGGATGTCTCCTCTGACTCGTTGATTAACGAGGTGACGCTTTATTATTCCTGTCATGACCCTGGTAGCAAACTGCATATACGCGCCCTCACCTATCAGGGCATCGTGCGGTTGCGCATGGGAATTGTCGACAGTTCGGCCTACATGCCGCTGATGGAGGCCATCCGATTCCTCGACGGACGGAAGAATTTCGACCCGGTTTCGGACTACTTCGCCAACTATTTCATCGGTGAGATGTATGAGATGCACTTGAACAGAGAGGTGGCCAAAACGTATTTTCAGGAGGCGCTGACGGTTGCCCGAGCAGAAAATGACAGTGCCCATATTTTTGACGCCTCCCTCGCGCTGTACTGGAACCTGTCGCTGGTCTTTTCGGAGGAGAATCAGCAGGAATGTAAGGATTGGCTGGAATCGTCCCGACGGTATCTTGACGACAGCGTCGAAAGGGAATATTATCTGTTAAGTGCAGAGTCGGCTTATGCCCTTTTGATGCAAAATGACGAAATGATGGCCGAAAAGGAAAAGGAAAAGCAGCGCTTATATCCCTCCCTGCGGATAAAGGGCGAGGAATTCAGGATGAATTATACCCTTTCGGATATGTACGAAAGTCAGAATCAGCTCGACAGCGCCGATTATTATATCCGGAAGTCCATTGCCTGTGCGGAAGATACTCTCTTCAGGCAGAAGTATCTGCTGTATGACCATGCCGCCAATATTGCCAAAAAGAAAAACGATTTCCGTCAGGCGGACGCCTATCGCGAACAGGCGATTTTTTTCCAGGAGCAATCGATGGAGGATCTTCTCAACACCAACATTCGCGAGATGGACAGGCGCTACGAACAGGTGAAATCCAAAAGCAAGACCCGGGTGCCGGTCGAAGGGATTGTTCTGTTGCTGCTGCTAATCTTTCATATTGTCAGGACGCTCCACAAAAAACAGTTGCAGAAGAAGACCCGGGAGATGCTGCGACAGAAGGAGGAAGTTATGTGCTGGGAGGAAGTTCGGCAGATGGAGGAAGCTTTGCACAGGGAGGAAGTTCTGCAGGTGGAGGAAGCTCTGCACAGGGAGCAGAGCCGTCGGCGGAAAGACAACTCGCTATATGTTACCTTCCTGCAGAAATACAACTCATTGCTGAATAGAATCAAGGAGCTGGTGAGCAAAATTTATAAGAGAGATGCGGATCTGGCCGAAGAATTTGATTCTACCCTGAAAGAGGGGCGGCGCAACTTCAACGAGTTGGCAAAAGAAATACTGATCAGTGATGAGATAAAGGAATTGCTTGCCATGAGCGAATCCTGCGATAAGTTGAACGAGAGCGACCAGGTGTTGCTTTCCCTGCTGGCAAAGAAGATCGATAACGAAGAGATTGCGGCCATACTCTCTACCTCCACGAAAAACCTGAAATCGAAAAAAAGTTACCTCAAAAAGAAGATCATAAGGCACGTCACGGACGAATATGTGCGGGAACAGTTACTGAAATTATTCGGAAAGAACTAAATCCCATACAAATTCCAGGTCATAATCGCTCTGCGAAATGGCGATTATCTGCCTGATATTCACA
>JAIRSV010000172.1 GCA_031255275.1 Proteiniphilum sp. | reverse complement strand
CGCCGAATCACCTTATCCCTTGAACTAATAGCTCTCTCCTTCCGAGGGGAATCCGGACGATTTTACGTCATTTACATACTGCCGGACAGCCGCCGTAATATCATCGAACAGGTTGGCGTATCTGCGCAGGAAACGGGGAGAAAAGTCATTGTTCATCCCCAGCATATCGTGTATCACCAGCACCTGCCCGTCCACATGCGGCCCGGCGCCGATTCCTATTGTCGGAATGGTGAGTTCCTCCGTCACTTTTCCGGCCAGTCCGGCCGGAATTTTTTCCAGCACGACGGCACAGCATCCTGCTTCCTGCAACAGCAGGGCGTCTTCCATCAACTTTCCCGCTTCCCCCTCTTCCTTTGCACGGACGGCATACGTTCCATATTTGTTGATCGACTGCGGCATCAGTCCCAAATGTCCCGTTACGGGAATACCGGCGTTCAGGATAGCCCTGACCGATTCGAGTACCTCTTTTCCTCCCTCCAGCTTCAGACAGTCGGCTTGCGTCTCTTTCATGATTCTCACCGCGTTGGCGACCGCTTCGTAAGGATTTCCCTGGTAACTGCCGAATGGCATGTCTATCACCACCATCGCTCGCTTTACTCCGTTCATCACCGACCGGCCATGATAAATCATCTGGTCTACCGTCACCGGCAAGGTGGTGCTGTTTCCCGCCATCACGTTGGAGGCCGAATCTCCTACCAAAATCACATCTATACCCGCCTGGTCAATCACAGACGCCATAGAGTAATCGTAGGCCGTAAGCATCGATATTTTTTCGCCCTGCTGCTTCATCTCGCGCAGACGGAGCGCAGTTACTTTCTTCCGGTTACCGGTGGGGGCAAGATACCCTTTTTTATCTTCTGACATTTGTTTTACAGTTTTTACTGGTTTACGCCGACAATGGATGTTGTCCCGCGCGGCAAAGGTAGTGCTTTTACAGATTCTTTTTCGCGTTTCACTGCCGGTTATTTCCAAGTATTACGCTCAAACTATTCTTTCAAAAGCGTTTCATCATATCTTCCGCTGCGGGATGCTCTTGCGCAATGAAAAGCAAATGTGCCGGATGACCGGAAATGGAAATCCTTCAATGTTTACCGGACAGTCATTATTCTCAAACAGTAAAAAAGCCGGGAATTTAATTTCCCGGCCCTCTTTGTGACTGAAGTTCATTATTGATTCTAAAACCTGTACCCTAATGTAAGCAGTCCCCTGACAGCACTGTTCTTGAGAGAAAAAGGAGCTGCATCGATGATCAAATCAGCACCGTCATATGTATTGGGGAACGGATAGAGATCATCTTTCTGAGTTTTATACATAACGGCCATATCGAGATAGACGTTTCTGTTGAAACGATACCCGAATCCTCCCGTAAAGTAATGGGTGTCTCCTTCCATCCTGAAAATCGTATTCGATCCGGCGATGGATGCATATCCCAGTTTTACGAAATCGGCTTGATAGGGATTTTGCATCCAGGCATACCCCAGCCTGCCGGAAAATTGTGGCGTAAAGCGGTACTCCGTTCCGACCCTCACGGTGGATGTCAGCTTATGATCCTTCTCTATAACTTCGTTATCGAAATCATACCAGTCTCGACTGAGTGAGGAGTTGGTCGGAACTTTTAACTTCATCTTACCGTAATCCATTGCTTCATAATCCAGACTGGCGATAAAGTTATTACCCAATACGGTTGCCACGCTGGCAACTATCTTTCCGGGTGTTGTCAGGTCATAATCGTTCAGGAACTCGGCCGTATGGAAGCCTCCATTTTCATACGCCACATACTCGGGAACAAACGATTCCATATCTTCCAGCAATTCGGCCTTATAGGTTTCCGTGATTGCGACCCAGGTGGGTGTATGCCAGGCAAGGCCGATCCGTAAGGAATTTACCGGCCGATAGATCAGTCCGAACTTACCTCCTACGCTCGCTCCGCTTGCCGACATCCAGTTATTCAGTTCGTACCAGCTTCTGCTACTGTTGTTGTAATTTTCCGCATAAAAGGAATGGAGACTGTAGGATATATTCTGAATTGTCAGCGCTACACCCAGATTCAATACATTATTGATGGCAGTCCCCGCCGTGAAGTTATACTTACTGATATATCCCTTCTCACGCAGACCCAATTCACTGTCGGGACGAAATTCTCCGGTTTTCAACGGGATAAGTGCGGAACCTTCCTGGTTAGGGTGGAGAAGAAAGCTGTTGCGTCCCAGTGCAGGTAACCAGGGCTGGGATAAAAACGGATCATACTCATCTTCGACCCACACCAGATCATCGGGACTCCCGATCGCTCCGTTTCCCGAACGAATCTGATAGTCGTCGTAAATAAAATCTATCAGTGTGCTGCGGGGGGAGCCAAATGCCGAAATATTTTTGTCGAACGACTTCACCTTATCATAAGAGAACCCGAAATTAACCAGCGGCATCACGTCATTCCTCAGCGGGAAATAACCTACGAACCCGAAGTTGTCCAGATTGAAACGGGTCTTATTGGCGTCATAGCCTCCGACCGTTGAGGTTTCACTCGACATATTCAGCGTGCCGACCACTTCGGAACTGCGATAGATTGCTATGCCGGCAGGATTTATGGATATGCCGGTCTGGTCGCCCCCCAGGGCGCCGAAGGCTCCTCCCATCGACATGGCACGGGCTGTGCCGTAAAGATCTTCTCTCGAAAAACGCAAGGCATCTACTTCGCTCTGGGAAAACAGAGGCGCCGAAAGAATAAATAATGAAAAGAGAATATAAGTGATCTTCTTCATAATGATTGAGTATTTAATTTCCATTTTATTTACCTGCGTCCGCTGCTTGAACGTCCTCCCCCGCTGCTACCGCCGGAACTGCGTCCGCTGCTGCCGCTACTGCTGCTCCCGCTGCTTCTGGTGGAACCGGATGAGGAACTTGAACTGCTCCGGCTGGGCGAAGAGTAAGTGGAAGAAGAGCTTCCGGTTGAGGAGCTGCTTCTCGTCGGAGTTGAACTGCTGCTCCGTCCGGAAGACGAAGACGATGTGGAGGAACTCCTTTGGGTGGCTGAGCTGTTTCTTGAAGAAGTGGCTGTACTTCTCTCGTAAGTCCTCGATGAACTGCTGTTTACGTCCGACGAACGGGTAGACGACTGGGTGCTCCGGCTGCTTGAGCTTGCGCTTGTGCCTGACCGCGAGGCGGAACGGTCGACAGCCTGTCCGTTCCTGGAGTCGTACACTCTGCCGGAGTTATCGACGATCCTGGTTCTGGATGTGGTGGACGCGCCTCTTCCGCTCACGGAAGATGAACTGCTTCTCCCCGATACGGCGCTTCTTGTGGAAGCGGTACCCGTACTTCTTCCCGACACGGCGCTGCGGCCACTGCCTCCCGACGAACTCCTGCCGGAAGAAAAGTTTGTCCCGGATGATGCGCTGTATCTGTTGTTGACGGAACTTCCCCGGTAGTTTCCCGAACTTCTTCCGGAACGGTTATGGGTCAGGCTGCTGTAATACCCGTCATGGAAACCGTGAGAGTAGCCCCCACCCCAGTATCCGCCGTAATACCAGGGATCGTACCAGCCACCGTAATACCACGGGGAATGCCATCCGCCGTAATACCAGGAGTTGTATCCGCCCCAGTACCAGGGATTGTGCCGGCCATACCAGCCGCCGCCGTACCACGGGTCATACCAGGGATCATACCACGGATAGTAACCGTAAGGAGATCCCCACCCCATGCCGAAGTATATATCCGTATGGGCGCCTCTGTTGTTATAATTTTCATAGAGGTCGTCGCCCACATAGACAATCACCTCATCCGCACCCGTGATCTTGATGCTCGACTCCGGGTCATGAAACCGGACGATCCGGTCGGTATACGTAAATTCTCCGTAACTGTCCTGCTCCTGTCCGTTGACGGTATCATCCGCTGAACCGTTACTGCTGCCGCGACGATTGTATTCGTCGACATCTCTGCCGTTAGCCGTTATCGCCATGCTTGACGCATCGCCCTGCACGATTACTACTTTCTTCTGCGGCTCTCCGGTTTTTCGCTGAGTCTTTGCAGGTTCCTTCCGTACAGGATCGGCATAAATATCATCCCATTCCTGGGCGAAACCGAACAGTGGCATGACTGTCAGCAAAACCGTAAACAAGTTTTTTATAGTCTTCATAATGTTTCTCCCTCTCTGTATAATTTGTTTATAAATTTAATTTATCTCTTTTTGTGACTGGAAAACTCCGGGAAAGTTTAACCGAAGTCTGCCGTATTGCCCTTTTGATGCGCAAAAAACAGCAGATGTTATGCTCTAAAGATGTGTATGGAAAGAAAACGCTGCACCTGGTCGGGTTAAAAAATACAAAGCCGCCGGACGGCCTGTTCAAACCGGTACTTCCAGGCCGTCGTACGCCGGGAAAACGCGGGGCGGAAGTTCCCGCTCCATCTGCGCGTGCAAACCGATTTCATGACTCATGTGCGTCAGATAGGCGATTCCCGGTTTCACGCGGTCTATTATCTTCAGTGCCTCCTCCAGCGTCTGGTGCGATATATGTTCCGTTTTCCTGAGCGCGCTGATGACGAGCGTATCCACGCCTTCCAGTTTCTTCAGTTCCGTTTCCTCTACCGTCTTTACATCGGTCAGGTAGGCGAAGTTCCGGATGCGGAAGCCCAGGATGGGCAGCCGGCAGTGCATTACCCGGATGGGCGTTACCGTTACCGTTCCTATCCGGAAGTCTCTGTCGGCGCTGATCTGTCTGACGGTCAGGTTGGGGACTCCTCCGTACCTGTATTTTGTGAAGCAGTATGACAGCTTTTCTCTGAGAACGGTTTCCAGGCGCTCTTCCATATAGAGGTCTACCGGGCCGAAGATGGAGTATGGCCGCAGGTCGTCTATTCCGCCCACGTGGTCATAGTGTTCGTGGGTGAAGAGTACTGCGTCGATTTTCCCGAACGGGAGGGTGAGTGCCTGTTGCCTGAAGTCGGGCGAACAGTCTATCAGCAGGATTTTGCCGTCGACTTCTATCCTTACGGAGGAGCGGAGTCGCTTGTCTCGCGTATCGGGGGAATGGCATACCTGACAGGTGCAGCCGATGCGCGGTATGCCGGTGGAGGTGCCGGTGCCCAGGAATTTTACTTTCATGCGGGGATATTGCCAAAAAAAAGCTACCGCGTTCCGTGAAACGGGTAGCTTTCGGTTTATACGTGAATGAAAAGCCGGTGTGTGTGTCCGGTGTCTGATGTGTGACTGTCAGTAGGCTCTTTCCAGAATCCAAAGATCGTTGAAAGGTACTCCATAGGTTCTTTTCAGATAGTCGGTATTTCCTTTGGCGGAATAGATACGGTATATTTCGTCGCGACGGGCGGCGGCTTGTGCCTTGTAGTCGTAGCTGGCTACGATTACGCGAAACATGCCCTGTTCGTTCTGGGCCAAAATTACCGGATGTCCTTCGCTTTCCATGCGGTTTTTTAATGATTCTGCGTTCAGTTTCACGCTCAGTGAGGCGATGACGACGTTGAATCTTTTCAGCCCTGCGGCATCGCCGGGGTAAACCGGTTCTACCTTTTCTCTTCTTACGGAGACTTCCATCGGGGGGAGGGGGCTGGCTTCCTTTATTACTGTAGTGGGCTGGGATACGGTTTGCTGCACTTCTCTCTCTTTGGCGGCTTCGTACACTTGCTTGTAAGCGCTTTGTCTTGGCTTACATGATGTCCCTGCGAGCAGCAGGGGTATTAAAACCAATGCATAATGGAATTTCTTCATGCCTGTCTCTGTTTATTAATTCGTTTACATTTTGACGGAATCCTGTGACAAAGATAATAAAGATGCGTATGATTGCGTCTCTGTGCGTGTGAAAATAAATTAAATCGTTATTCGGTAACGAGTCTTAACCGCATGGGTTTGGGGGTCATTTCGACGGTCTTCCCGGTTTCGACGCTGGTGGTGATGACTGTGTCGCGATAGCCGGATCCGGGTTCGGCTTTCATGTAGACTTTCCATTCTCCTTCTTGCAGGCCGATGAACTGGAACATGGCCATCTGGGCGTCTGTGGTTTCTTTTTCGGGGGTGGCGAAAAGGGTGTCGCCGGCCTGTATGAGGGCGACGAGGGGGTTGGCTTCGAGGGGGGCTACGTATCCTCGCAGTTTGCCGCCGTGGGTTTCGGGGAAGGCGCGTGCTGCGGGGTAGAGGTAATTGTTGCCGTTTGCGTCTTTCCACACGGAGTGGGCGGCGTTGAGGTCGATGATCATGCTGGAGATTGTGTTGAGGCGCAGTTCCATTTTCACGGCGTCGATCACGGCGCCGTCCTGCAGTGCGGGGGGGATGTGCAGGGGGATGGTGGAGTCGGTATTGGTTTTCAGGTAGCTTTCGTTTCCGAACTTCAGCCGGATTTGTCGCAGTTCGGTGCCTGCGGGGATGTACTGGTCGACTATCTGTACTGTTCTTCCGTTCCGGAGCTTCAGTATGTCGTATTTCTTTCCGCTGAAACGGAGGGGGTGCCATTCTCCTGATTGACCGGTGGTGTCGGTCAGGAAGACGGATATTTCGCGGATGTCTGCGTGAAATTCTTTTATTACCGTTGAGGGGGCGTCCGTCAGTTTGAGGCGCAGGCGGGAGGCGTTGACGCTGGGGTCGTCGCCGCTGCAGGATTCCACTGTGAGGATGAGGAGGGCGGGCAGGATGTATCGAATAAGCTTGATGGGCATATTGTCTTTTTTAACTGAATGTACAGGGTGGCAAATTTACATAAATCCCGGTCGTGCGGGTTATGAAAAACATTTAAATTTCCTGAACCGGTATGAAACAATTTGTTTTTGGGGCTGTTATATGCTTTAATTAGTGTGGCTTATATTTTTAATTTTCATTTCACAACTTGAATGTATTATGATGAGGTGGTGTGGTATATTTGTTTTTCTTGTTTTTTTCGCGGTGGCTTCGTGTGGCCGGATGTACAGGGGGGGCGACGGGACGGGTGTTGCGCTGTCTGCTGCCGGGGTTGATGATGCGGGTGTGCTGCCGGAGGGGCTGGCCGGGGTGTTGTATGAGCGGCTGATGGCTTCTTTTGCTGATGACTGGAGGGTGCGGGAGATGGATCCCGGTCTGTATCCTGATTTTTATGGCGGGGCTTTTGTCGGTGATGACGGCCGGCTGGTGGTGGCGGTGACCGGTGACGGGGCGGCGGAGAGGGTGCGTCTGGCGGGGATTCTTGGTACGGAGGATTTTGTGGTGGAGTCTGTGGCGTATTCTTATGGGCGGATGTTGCGGGTGTCGGACAGTATTGAGGTTTTTCTGGCGGATGGTGATGTGGCTGAGGATCATTTGCTGATGCGCCGTTTTGCGGGTGCTTTTCCCGATGTGACGGTGAACCGGGTGAGGGTCTTGCTGACGGTGATGGACAGTGTGACGGTCCGGCTTTTTCGGGAGGTGGTGGTGGATTCTCCCGTGATTATGTTTGAGCAGGGGGAGTTGCCCGGGTTGATGTGAGGGTTTGCGGTGTGGGAACTTTGGTCGCGGCGCTGCTTCTGCCGTCTGCCGGCGGATGTGGCTGTTTCTGTAGTTTATTGTTGTATGTTTCACTGAATATTTTGTTGTACTGATGAATGGAGGGGGGAGACTGTCGGATTTTGCTGCTATTGATTTTGAGACGGCGAACGGAAATCCTTCAAGTGTTTGCAGTGTGGGCGTGGTAATCGTCCGCGACGGGGTGATGGCGGAGAGGTTTTATCGCCTTATCCGTCCTGTGCCGGAGTGGTATTCGTACCTGAATATGCGTGTGCACGGACTTTCTGTTGCGGATACTGCGGGGGCGGCGTCCTTTCCGCAGGTCTGGGCAGAGGTCGCGCCGCGGATAGCGGGCTTGCCGCTGGCGGCGCACAACAGTTCTTTTGACGAGAGGTGTCTGCGTGCCGTGTTCCGGGTGTATGGGATGGATTATCCGGATTATGAATTTCACTGTACCTGTCGTGCGTCGCGTCGCGTGTTCGGGAAGGGGTTGCCCGATCACCGGCTGCATACGGTTGCCCGGCATTGCGGTTATGATCCGGTTGATCATCATCATGCGCTGGCGGACGCGGAGGCGTGTGCGGCTATCGCGATCCGGATTCTGTGAAAATGAAGGGAGCCTGCCGACGGTCGGCAGGCTCCCTTTTCTCTTCGGCGGAGGGGGGGTGGTGTTTTTTCACTGCTCCTCCTTTTCGCCGTCTTTCGGTTTTCTGGCGCCTGCCTGCTGCGCCAGGATGTCGCGATAACGCTTGGAGACGGCGTTGATGTCGGCGATGAAGGCGGTGTAATCGGCTTCGCCCTTCACCAGCACGAGGGCGTCGACCATGTTCAGCAGTGCGCGGAAGGCGATGTCTGTTGCCTTGCGGGCGCTCTTCATCCGCACGGCGGGACGGCCTGCTACTTCGGCATAACGTTCCTGCATCAGCGCCTTCAGGGCGTCGTTTTCCGTCTGCAGTTGCGTGAGCCAGTCCGTCAGCCCGAGCAGATCGACCAGGGGGGAGTTGGCGGCGGTGTGCAGTTCGCGGATGAGGTCGTCGATGGCGGCCGTCTCGTCGTCGAGCGTGCGGGCGGAGATGTTGCCGTAGTGATCCAGTACGTTTTCGACTTTGGCGGCGGCTTTGCGCTTGGCCGGGTCGAAGTGACGGACGGCGGACTTCACGGCGTCGGAGAAGCCGCGGAAGATTGAGTCGCGTACCGTGTCCTGACGGCCGATTTCGGCTGTCAGTTCGCTTTTCACGATGATGTCGAGCGCCAAGGTTTCGTCGTCGCAAGCGATTTTGTACGTGTTATACTGCGGCTCGATGCCCAGCATGGCGGGCGTGTATGT
>JAIRSV010000159.1 GCA_031255275.1 Proteiniphilum sp. | reverse complement strand
TTTTTACGGTGACGGAAGAGGTTGTATAACTGTTTCTTTTGAAGAGATGACCGTATGCTTTCCGCGCACAGTATCCGGGAAAGGCTTTTGTTATCGGGATAATCATTAAAGTCGCCCATGATAATGATATGGGCATTCTCCCGAAGGATAAACAGGCTGTCCGTTTTGTTCTTCAGGAGGGCAGCCGCCTCTAAGCGTGCAGGCTCTGTTTCCAGCTGCCCTCCGCTCCGGGAAGGGAAATGGCAGACGAACAGGTCGAGCGTGTCGCTGTTGAGCAACTCTCCCGTGACGTGGAGAATATTGCGCGTCGGCCGGTTGTTCTTGCGGCTGAATTTTATTTCGTATTCACTAGTTTGCAAAGGTTTGAATTGATGCCGCTGATAGAGCAGCGCCACATCTATTCCCCGGATGTCGGGCGAGTCGGTGATAATATATTCGTACTCCTGCGCACGCAGAGGTGACCGCTTTGTGAGGTCGAAAAGCACCGAATCGTTCTCCACTTCGCAAAGCCCGACCACCGCCGGAGACTGCATTCCTCCGACAGCTGTGATTACGCGGGTGATATTGCGTAACTTCTCCCAGTATTTCCGCGAAGTCCACCGCATAAAACCGTCCGGCAGAAAATCATCGTCTTCTTTCTGCGGATCATCATGCGTGTCGAACAGATTTTCAACGTTGTAAAACACAACGCGGAAGTCGTTTTGCGAAACGACTTCCAGCGTGTGAATTGTAAAAAGGAGGATGAGTAGAACGGGGAAACGCATCGTTACAGGTTTTCCAGTATCTTTATCAGGAAATCCCAGAATTTGCCTACCGAAGAGATTTTCATTTTCTCGTCGGGCGAATGTACGTCCGTCACATCCGGCCCTATCGAGATCATGTCGAGGTGCGGGTATTTTTCGAGGAACAGGCCGCACTCAAGCCCTGCGTGTATTGCCTTCACTTTGGCGCTTTTGCCGAAGAGCGCTTCGTATTCCCTTTGCGCCACCTTCAGGATGTCCGAATCCGGATTGGGCTGCCATCCGGGATACCCGTCGTTATGGGTCACTTTTGCTCCGGCCAGCTCAAATACCGATGATACCATGTTGACCGCATACTCTTTTTGCGACTCGACGGAACTGCGCTGGCTGGTGCCGACTTCAATCAGACGGTGACCGACCATCTTCACCGACGCCAGATTGGTAGAGGTTTCCACCAGTCCGGGAATCTCGTGGCTCATGCCGATCACGCCGTGCGGACAGGCATACAGCGCGCTGATCAGTTTCCCGACAGTCTTTTTGCTGATCACTTTCGACGGGATATGTACCGATTCCAGTTGAATATCAAGGCCGGGATCTGTGTGTTTGTATTCCTCCCGCACCTGACTCAGGAAGGTGTTCAGCTTCACGCGGACGTCTTCCCTGTATTTTTCTTTCACGCCCAGCAGAGCGTATGCTTCGCGCGGAATGGCGTTGTGCAGGTTTCCTCCGCCGATCTCCGACAGTACTGTGCCGTATTTTTTGCGTACGACGGTGTGCAGGAAACGGACGAGTATCTTGTTGGCATTTCCGAGCTTTCTGTCGATGTCGCAGCCCGAATGTCCTCCGCGCAGGCCTTTCACCTGTATCCTGAACCAGGTGTATTTCTTCGGAACGTCTTTTTCCTTATATTTGAAACAGGCCTTCGTTCCTTTCCCGCCGGCGCAGCCTGTATAGATTTCGCCTTCCTCTTCCGTATCGAGATTGATAAGGATGTTGCCGGTGAGGAAATCCTTCTCGAGAGAGTTGGCGCCTGTGAGTCCTGTCTCCTCGTCCACGGTGAAGAGCGCTTCAATCCTGCCGTGCGCCACGCCGTCCGCGGCCAGCAGCGCCAGCTGGGCGGCCACTCCTATGCCGTTGTCGGCTCCCAGGGTGGTGCCGTTGGCCTTCACCCAGTCGCCGTCGATAATTGTTTCGATGGGGTCATTGTCGAAATCGTGCGCCACATCCGAATTTTTCTCGCAAACCATATCTACGTGCGATTGCAGAATCACGGTGGGAACATTCTCTCTTCCGGGAGTGGCCGGTTTGGTGATCAACAGGTTTCCGACTTTGTCCTGTTTGGCTTCCAGATTGTGACTGCGGGCAAAATCAAGCAGAAAGTCAAGGATTTTTTCCTCTTTTTTTGACGGTCTCGGTACTTGTGTGATCTGATAAAAATAGTTCCAGATGGCGGATGGTTGTAAATCTGTTATCATCATATTATTTGTTTTTTAGATAGCTTTTATGGTGTGTAAAAGTACGGGAAAAACGGCGTACAAGCAAAAAATTTAGCATCTTTAATTTGGAAAAGGGGAGTTTAGTTGGCTAATTAAACTATCTTTGCGGCACAAAAAACGCATCATTGTGGTAAAAATATTCATTGCAGGCTTCGTTATACTGTTCATTGCCATCCTCCTGATGGGGGGGCGTGTTTTCTTTACGAAGAGCGGAAAATTTCCCGACATTCATATCGGCGACAGCAAGCCGCTGAGGGAAAGAGGTATCCGTTGCGCCGCGTCTCAGGATTCGGAGATGAACGGGAGCGAAAGTCCGATAGAAAAAATGTTGAAATCATAAAATTTAACTCTCTCTAAAATGAAGAATTCTTCCTTTTATATTGCTGGTGGTGTGCTGACGGTTGCCATCATTGTTCTTTATATTTTGCTCTTTACATACAAATCGTCCGTCAAGGGAAATGCCGAAAGAAATCTTTCTTCCCTGCTGAGCGACTCTTCCGTCACATTGCCCATCGGGTATGTGAACGTGGATTCGCTTCTGATGAATTATAATTTTGCCAAGGATCTCAACGAATCGCTGTTGAGAAAGCAGGAAAGTACCCGTGCAACGTTGAACCAGAAAGAGGGGCAGGTTCGTTCCGCCGCGGCCGATTTTGAACGCAGGTTGCGCAACAACGCTTTCCTGAGTGAGGAAAAAGCGCAGCAGGAACAAACGAGGATTCTCCAGATGGATCAGGAGTACCAGCAGCTGGCCGAGCGACTGACGCAGGAGTTCATGCTGGAACAGGAAAAGATGAATATCCAGATGGAGGATACCATCAAGGCGCGGATGAAGGAGTTCAACCTGGATAAGAATTATGAGATTATCTTCAGTAACAGGACTACAAGTACTATCCTGTTTGCCGATAAGAAGTATGATATTACCAGGGATGTGATCGATTTTCTGAACGGCAAGTATGCGCCCGTCTCGGGTAACTGACCGGCTTTACGGCTGCGGTTTTCGGACAGGACAAAGGGTAGGTCACAGTGTGATTCTGCTCTTTTTTCTTTTATACCCCTCACGACGTCCGGCGGGGGACGGAACAAGCGTTTTTTTCGAATGAAACACCTGCGGAGATATATCGAAAGGCTGCGGCCCGAATACCTGCGGACTGCCATTCCTCCCGAAGCGATGGCGGATATTGTCGCGGTAATTCCCTGCTACAGTGAGCCGGCTTTGTCCGAAACGCTGCACAGCCTGCGTGCGTGCGATCGCCCGGATGCAAACGTGCTGACGGTTGTCGTGATCAATTCGGGGGAGTCTGCCGGCGAAGGGGTTGTCAGGCAAAACAGAATATCTTATGAGGAGACCGTCCTGCTGGCCGAACGTTACAACGAACCCGGTTTCCGTCTCTTTCCGCTGCTGCTTGAAGGTTTGCCGAAAAAACATGCCGGCGTGGGGCTGGCGCGGAAAACAGGCATGGATCTGGCTGTGGAGCATTTTCTGCGTAACGGGAAGTCGCGGGGCGTGATCATCTCGCTGGACGCTGACTGCACGGTATCGGCCAATTTCCTGACAACGGTGCGGGAGGCTTTCGTCCGCGATAAATCGCTGAATGTCACCATTCACAACTTCCGTCACCGGGTGGAGAAGGGTGGCGCTCTGCCGGAAAACGTTGCCAGACAGTATGAGGCGTATATCCACTACTTCAGCGCAATGCTCAAATATACGGGATTTCCCTGCTATTATCACACGATCGGTTCTGCCTTTGCCGTCTCGGCGGATGCCTACGTACGCGCGGGAGGTATGGGACGACAGCAGGGAGGGGAAGATTTCTACTTTCTGCAAAAGGTGTTCGCCCTCGGGAATATCAGGGAATTAAAAGAGGCTGCGGTTTTCCCGATGGCACGCCTTTCCGACCGCGTTCCGTTCGGTACGGGGCCTTCGTTACGGAGAATAATGCTCGAACCGGACGGAAACGTGAGGGTTTATTCGAAAACATCGTTCAGGGTATTGAAAGAACTGTTCGATATGAAGGATGACTTCCGGGGAAGGGACTCGCAGTCGGTCGCGACAGTGATAACGGCGCTGCATCCGTCGCTGCAGCAGTTCCTGAGGGAGATGGACTTTCCGGCGCTGATCAGGGACTGTAACGGGAACAGCGCTTCGCCGGCCACCTTCGGGAAACGGTTTTTTCATCACTTCAATGCTTTCAGGATTATCAAATACCTCCATTTCGTACATCCTGATCCTTTTCCGTACGAGAGTTTTGCTTCACCGGTTGACGAATATCTTCCGACCGGAATATCAGAAGTCTGACTGGAAAAGGGGACGGAGCCTGCTCTTCCCCGGCATCGTTGATACGCTTCTCTGAACATCGAGGCGGATAAACAGCTCCGCTTCACTGCTCGCGGGCGGTATGTGCTGCGTGAATAGCATGAACATGGCATAAAAAGCAAAAATATTTTCCCGGATCCGTAAAATATTTTCCCCTTCCGTTTGTCTACATAAGCAGAGGGTAGTCCCTCCCGAATTGAATGTATTATTTTTAAAAACCGAAAGAGATAAAATGATTTGGCAAAAGAAGAAGAGAGGTGAGGCATTTGTCCATCCCGACAAATGCGACGGATGCGGAAATTGTGTGAAAATTTGCAGACATCGCGTGCTGGAAATGACGGCGACGGAGAACGGAAAACGGACAGTAGCCCGTAATACGTTCCGGTGTACCGGATGCGGAAAGTGTATCGCAGTCTGTCCGCAGAAAGCTATTGAAATAATTTTTTAAAATCAAACGGATATGAAGAAGTATGTATATGTATTTAAGCACGTATTGGCGGGAGTGATCGCCATAGCGGGATTCAGCGCCGTCACCATGCTGATGTGGAACTGGCTGATGCCGGATATATTTGGGTTAGCCACCGTCAATTTCTGGCAGGCGACAGGTATGCTGGTACTGCTTGCCGGGTTGAGTAAGTTTATGGTCATCGCAGCCTTCCTGGGTATGAGGGGTTACAGGCACAATCCCATTCACGACAAATGGATGAAAATGTCTCCTGAACAGCGCAAAGAGTTTATCAGCCGGAGAAGGGAACATATTATGCACCGGGGACATTTTTTCGGCGGCGGTTTTGATTTCGACGATGATTCGGGAAAGGTCAATGACTGAGCTGACGGGAAAACAGGATGCCGAAAAACTGATTGCAGAATATCAGCCGCGTCTGAAAGCCTTTATACGCAAGCACGTTGCGAACAGGGAGGATGCGGAGGATATTCTGCAGGACGTTTTCTACCGGCTGGTGAAAACTCTTGACAATACGGTGGATCCGATTGAGCAGGTGGCCGCCTGGCTGTACCGGGTTGCGAAGAACGCGATTATCAACCGGGGAATCAAAAAACACGAGGATGAACTGCCTGTTTATCGGAACGAGGCTTTGGAGAGGGTGATGCTGAAAGATTTTTCGGAACTCCTGTTCGACGGCAGTGAGACATTTCCTTCGCCTGAAACGGAATATCTTCGCTCGCTGGTCTGGATTGAACTGGAAAACGCTCTTTCCGGACTTCCTCCCGAACAGCGTGAGGTTTTCGAGCTGACGGAACTGGACGGACTGTCGGTAAAAGAGATTTCGCAGACCACCGGTATCCCGGTCAACACGCTGCTGTCGCGAAAGCATTATGCGGTGAAACATCTGAGGAAAAGGCTCTCAGGACTCTATGCCGATATTTTGTATTCCTGAAAAACACGAAGAGCCGCGATTGCGGCTCTTCGTTGCATCATACCGTGAGGCGGGAAGGACTATATCCAGCGCATGTAAGCGAAATCCATTCTGTGAGGCAGGTCGGGATTTTTGGGATAAACCCGGAGGCCATACTGATGTATTCCGGGGTCGTTCAGCGCCTTGCGCGACTCGAAATAGAGGAGCGAACCTTCGGTCTTGACCAGGTCGAACTCGTATGACTCTACAAACTGAGGTTCCCGGTTCATCGTATCGTGATCTACCACGACACATTCCACACCCAGATCGCAGATCATATCCTTCCGGTCGATCACAATCTGTCCGTAGACCTCGCTGTCTCCGCAGCTGAAGCTGACCTTTTGATTGGGGTTGAATTCCAGCCGGATTACTTCGAAGTGGTCCCACTTTGAAGCGGTATCTTCCTTCCACTTCACGATCTCTTTGACCTTGGCGCAAGCGTCCGCGCGAAGCTGACGGGAACGGTCTGCCAGCCTGTTGTAGAAACGGTCGAAATAATCGTCCATCATCCGCTTGGTGGTGAAGTGGGGGGCGATTTCGGCCATCGATTTCCGGATGAACTGTACCCATTCGTGCGAATAGCCGCTGCTGTTGTGGGCGTAGTAGAGGGGGACGATCTCGTTTTCGAGCAGCGAGTAGATTGTGGAGGCGTCGAGTTCGTCCTGATAGGACTGGTTGTCATAAGTCCGCTTGTCGGTCAGCGCCCAGCCGGCGCCCTCTTTGTAGCCTTCGTACCACCAGCCGTCGAGTACCGAGAGATTCAGTACCCCGTTCATCTCCGCCTTTTCGCCGGAGGTGCCGGATGCTTCCTGTGCGCGGGTGGGCGTGTTGAGCCATATGTCTACGCCGGAGACGAGCCGTTTGGCCAGCCGCATGTCATAGTTTTCGAGGAAGATGATCTTGCCGAGAAATTCGGGTCGACGTGATATTTCCACGATGTGTCTGATCAGACCCTGTCCGCCTCCGTCGGCGGGGTGCGCTTTCCCGGCGAAGATGAACTGTACGGGGTATTTGGGATTGTTTACGATTTTCGACAGGCGGTCGAGGTCGGTAAACAGCAGGTGTGCCCGCTTGTAGGTGGCGAAGCGTCGCGAGAAGCCTATCAGCAGGGCGTTGGGGTTTACCTCTTCCAGCATGTTCATGATGCGCGACGGGTCGGCCTGATTTTTCAGCCATCCTTCTCTGAATTCGACCTGGATATAATCTACCAGTTTCTTTTTCAGGTGTACGCGGAGTTCCCACAGTTCGCTGTCGCTCACTTCGTAGATTCTTTTCCAGATTTCGGGGTTTGACTGGTCGCCGTAGAATGATTCGCCGAAATATTTTTCGTAGAGTGCCTTCGTCGAAGAGGTTGCCCAGCTGGGCAGGTGTACGCCGTTGGTCACGTAGCTCACGTGCAGCTCTTCCGGGAAATAGCCTTTCCACACGGGCTGGAACATTTTTTGCGAAACGCTTCCGTGCAGTTTGCTCACTCCGTTGGCTTCCTGTGCGGTGTTCAGCGCGAATACGCTCATGGAGAATTTTTCCTGTGTGCCGGGATTGGCGCGTCCCATGTCCATGAACTGCTGCCAGGGGATGCCGAGGCTTTGTATCAGGGGCATCATGTATTTGGCGATCAGCGGTTCGTCGAAATAGTCGTGTCCTGCCGGCACCGGCGTGTGTACGGTGTAGAGCGATGAGGCGCGGACGACTTCGAGGGCTTCCCGAAACGAGAGTTTTTCTTCGAGTATGCAGTCGCGCAGGCGCTGTACGTTGATGAAGGCGGCATGTCCCTCGTTCATGTGATATACATCTTTGCGGATGCCGAGTTTTTTCAGCAGGAGTATGCCGCCGACGCCCAGCAGAAATTCCTGCTTCATGCGGTTTTCCCAGTCTCCGCCATAGAGCTGGTGGGTGATGGGGCGGTCGTACTCGCTGTTCTCTTCCAGATCGGTATCCATCAGGTAGAGGTTGATGCGTCCCACGGCTACCTTCCATACGTTGGAATAGATGAGGCGGTCGTGAAAGGGTACTTCGAGGATCATGGGCGATCCGTCGCCGTTCATTACCTGCGAGATGGGGAGACCGCCGAAGTTTTGTGCTTCGTAATTGGCGATCTGCTGTCCTTCCATCGAGAGGGTTTGTGTGAAGTAGCCGTAGCGGTAGAGGAATCCGACTGCGGTCAGATCTACATTGCTGTCGCTGGCTTCCTTCAGATAGTCTCCGGCCAGGACGCCCAGGCCGCCGGAGTAGATTTTGAGTACGTGCGAGAGTCCGTATTCCATGCTGAAGTAGGCTATGCTTGGGCGTCGGGCGTCGGGCGGAGCGTTCATGTAACGTTCGAAGCGTTCGCAGACGCGGCGGATGTGTCCCATGAATTCGCCGTTCTTCAGGAGGTTTTCGGTGATTTCCGAGCGGAGGTTCTGCAGGAGGACGACCGGGTTTTTCCCGCTGTTTTCCCATTCCCGGGGGTCTAACGTTTCGAAGATGATTTTTGCTTCTTCGTTCCATACCCACCAGAGGTTGTGGGCGATTTCTTCCAGGGGACGCAACCGGCGGGGCAGTTCTGCGTGTACGTGGATGTCTCTCCAGACGGGGGTGTTTGAGTAACTTGACTGTATCATCATTTGCTTTTCTATTTAGTTGTTTTGACTGGTTTTCATTAGCCGCGCCGTTGACGGGGGTGTGTCCGGGTTTGTACGGGTCCCGGTTCGGGCGCGGTGTGTGTAACGTTTTTACTCTGTTTTAAGTTTACAGGGATAGGACAGTCTGACGCGGGAGTTGTGGAGTGCTTTGGCGTAGGCTTCGCGGTAGTGGCGGACGAAGTGTGCCCAGTCTGCCGTGCCGGCCAGCGTGGCTGCGTTCTGCCTCAGTGCCTTCACCTGCTCGTCGCTTTTGAGGGAGAGGTCATAGATAATGTCGGCAATTTTCTCTGCCACTTCGGCGGAATTTGCGTCGTTGCGGCTGATCACTGCGATGCCGTCGCCGATCTCCTCTTTTTTGCCGCCTTCCCGTTCGGCCCAGGCGCCGAAGCCGGCCAGGGTGGTGGTGACGGTGGGGAGGGAGAAGGCTGCGCTTTCGTGCGGGGTGTATCCCCAGGGCTCGTAGGAGGAGGGGAAGACGGAGAGGTCGAATGCGGTGAGCAGGTCGTAGTAGGGGAGGTTGAAGATGCCGTCGTCGCCGTTCAGATAGGAGGGGACGAAGATGATTTTGACTTTTTCGGCGGCGGAGTTGGAGAATCCCAGGCGGGCGATGTGATTCATCACCATGTCGTGCTGCGGCTCCACCAGCTCGTGGGTGATGAAGGGGCTTTGCAGGGGTGTGTCTGCCGGGGCGTCACCGCAGAGGCGTGCCTTGAGGTCTTCGCGGGCGCCCTTTACCCAGCCGGGCACCATGATGAAGGCGATGACGTCGCGGGTCAGCTGTGGCATTTTCCCGAGCAGGTGCAGGGCGTCGATAAAGACGTCGATACCCTTGTTGCGGTATTCATACCGTCCGCTGGTTGCCACCAGCAGGGCGTTGGGGCGGAGGGGGTGTCCCACCGTCTTTTCGGCTACGGTGAGCAGCGTCTTCCGCGCCCTTTTCCGCATCCGGATGTGGACGGCTCCCCGGGGGACGAAGTTTTTTTCGAATCCGTTGGGCGTGATCACATCGGGTTGCCGCTGCAGGAGCTGTGTGCACTCGGCGGCGGTGATGTCGCTCACGGTGGTGAAGCAGTCGGCATACTGTGCGGCCCTCTTTTCGACGGAATGTTTGGCCGTCATATTGAGGCGGTGCGCCATCCGGTCGCCGTCGTATTCGCGAAGGCGGTCGTAGAGGGGGAGGCCGTTGCCGGCGATCGAGCGGCCGACGGAGGTGGCATGGGTGGTGAAGAGGGTGGCGATGCGCGGCACGTTTTTCCGGATGTAAAGTGTACCGGCACCGGTTGTCCATTCGTTGAAGTGGGCTATCACATTCTCTTCCTCCAGGCGGTGGAAGCGATAAAAGCTTTCGATCAGCCGTCCCGCGGCGCAGGCGAACATGACGGCTTCGTGATAGTCGCCATATCCGGCGATGGAGTCCACGCCATAGTCCAGCCACATTTGGGTGTAAATCTCGTCACGTTTTTCGAAGAGGGCGTCAAACTTCACCAGGAAGACGATCGGTTCTCCGGGCACCATCCACCGTCCGGCGCGGACGGGAAGGTGCTCTTCGTGCGAGGCGAAGCGGCACCATGCCGGGAAGAGGCTCTTGTCCTCCCCGAACCAGGGACTCTCGTGCTGATTCCACACATCGGGGCCGATGAAAAATACGCGGTCTTTATAAAACTTTTGTAGAGAATTGGCCCGTGTGGAGAGGACGGTGTAAATACCGCCTATCTTGTTGCATACTTCCCAACTGGTTTCGAAGATGTAATCGGGTGTATGCCTGACATCTGTCTGCATAAATGATTTTTTTCTTGTCACTGAGCAGCAAAGGTAATAAAAATATGTGAAAGAGAGAATGTGTCAGCGTGAGAATGAGAAGCAGAGAGGTTGGGGGGAGTCCGTATCTCTGCGCCGGCGACAGATGTGTGATTCGGGGTGTGCCGAAAATCGGTCGGGGCGCGCCGAAAATCGCTCAGGGCGCGCCGAAAATCGCTCAGGGGGCGCCGAAAATCGTTCAGGGCGCGCCGAAAATCATTCGGGGGAGGCCGAAAATCATTCAGGGCGCGCCGAAAATCATTCAGGGCGCGCCGAAAATCATTCGGGGGAGGCCGAAAATCGCTCAGGGCGCGCCGAAAATGATTCGGGGGAGGCCGAAAATGATTCGGGGGAGGCCGAAAATGATTCGGGGGAGGCCGAAAATCATTCGGGGGAGACCTAAAATGATCCGGGAGAGGCCGAAAATCATTCGGGGGAAGCCGAAAATCATTCGGGGGAAGCCGAAAATGATTCGGGGGAGGCCGAAAATCGTTCGGGGGAGACCGAAAATCGTTCGGGGGAGACCTAAAATGATCCGGGAGAGGCCATTCGACGGATCTCTGCGTACACCGGACGCAGCGGGATTCACCACACCCGCCGTATGTTCGTTTCTGAATTATTTTGTACTTTTGTAAGCAAAGAGCCGTTGTCAGTCCGCGCACGTCGCTGAGACGCATCTCCTTCCGGTCTCACCGAGCAGAAGAAGACCTTACAGTCCGGACTTTAATGAACTTAACGGATGACAGCGGTCGGGAAAAAAATCTATATATGTATAATTCAGCACTGAGTGAACAGGAAATCATCCGCCGGCAAAGCCTGGTCGAATTGAGAACGCTGGGCGTGGAACCTTATCCCGCCGCCCTGTATGACGTAAACGCCTATTCCGCCGAGATAAAAAACAGCTTCAGCGATACGGACGAACGTCGCCGGGTGCGCATCGCCGGACGCATCATGAGTCGCCGCATCATGGGCAAAGCCTCGTTTGTGGAACTGATGGATTCCGAGGGACGCATCCAGGTCTACATTACGCGCGACGACCTCTGTCCCGGCGAAGACAAAACGCTGTATGCTACCGTATTCAGAAAGCTGACCGACATCGGCGATTTCGTCGGAATCGAAGGCTACGTCTTCCGCACGAAGACGGGCGAAATCTCCGTACATGCCGGGGAACTTACGCTGCTCTCGAAATCCCTCAAACCCCTTCCCGTCGTGAAGATGAAGGACGGCACGGTTTACGACAGACTTTCCGATCCGGAACTGCGCTATCGCCGCCGTTACCTCGACCTGCTGGTGAACGGGGGAGTGAGGGAGATTTTCGTGAAACGCGCCCGTATCTTCGACGCCATGCGCGAATTTTTCAACAGCCACGGCTACCTGGAAGTTGACACGCCCGTGCTGCAGAACATCCCCGGCGGCGCCGCCGCACGCCCCTTCGTGACGCACATCAACGCGCTCGACACAGACCTCTACCTCCGCATCGCCAACGAGCTTTATCTGAAGCGCCTGATCGTGGGCGGATTTGATGGCGTCTACGAATTCTCGCGCAACTTCCGCAACGAGGGGATGGACCGTACACACAATCCCGAATTTACGGTCATGGAAATCTACGTCGCCTACAAAGACTACCGGTGGATGATGGAATTTACCGAACAGCTGCTTGAATTCGTCACGACGAAGGCGCTCGGCACCACCAAAGTGAAGTCGGGCGAAACCGAAATCGACTTCAAAGCACCCTACCGGCGCGTAACCATGCTCGAGGCCATCAGAGAACACACCGGCATCGACATCAGCGGAATGGACGAAGAGCGTCTTCGCGACGTCTGCCGGCAACTGGGCGTGGAACAGAACATGACAATGGGCAAGGGTAAGCTGATCGACGCCATCTTCGGCGAAAAGGCTGAGGGAAAATACATCCAGCCCACCTATATTACAGACTATCCCGTCGAGATGTCGCCCCTCTGCAAGCGTCACCGCGACAACCCGGCGCTGACCGAGCGCTTTGAACTGATGGTGAACGGAAAGGAACTGGCCAACGCCTATTCCGAACTGAATGACCCGATCGATCAGCGGGCACGCTTTGAAGAACAGCTCCGCCTCTCGGAAAAAGGGGACGACGAAGCCATGTTTATCGATCAGGACTTCCTCCGCGCCCTGGAATACGGTATGCCACCCGCCTCGGGAATGGGTATCGGAATGGACAGACTTGCCATGCTCCTCACCGGGCAATCCTCGATCCAGGAGGTACTGCTCTTCCCGACAATGCGCCCCGAAAAACCGGCAAAAAACGAAACGGCTCCGCAAAACGCTGCCTCACTCTAATGGACTCCATCGGCAAAATCTGTATCCTGGGAGGCGGCACGTGGGGGACAGCGCTCGCCAAAATCGTCCTGATGAACCGGAAAAGCATCAACTGGTTCATCCGCAGAGACGATCAGATAAACCTCTTCTACAAACTCGGACACAACCCCAGTTATCTGACCAACGTAAAATTCAACCTCGCCCAGATCACCTTCTACTCCAACCTCGAGAAGGCGATCAAAGAATCCGGCACCATCATCATCGCCATCCCCTCGCCCTACGTAAAACAATATTTTCGCCGCCTCTGGTACAACACCTTCCGCGAAAAATTCGTCGTCTCGGCGCTGAAGGGAATCATCCCGCCCGACAACAGGGTGATGAGCGAATTCCTGACCGCCGGCTACAAGATCCCCCCCGAAAACATCGGTGTCCTCTCCGGCCCCTGTCACGCCGAAGAAGTCGCCCTCGAGCGGCTCTCGTTCCTGACCGCAGGCAGCAGAAACCTGACAATGGCAAAACAGCTCGCAGAGGCCATCAACTCACGAATCCTCAAAGCCGGCGTGTCGGACGACGTGATCGGCATCGAACTGGCCGCCGTCCTGAAAAATATTTACGCCATCGCCGCCGGAATCTGTCAGGGACTCCTCTACGGCGACAACTTTCAAGCCGTCCTGATGAGCAACTGCGCCAAAGAAATGTCACGGTTCCTCGACGGCGCAGCCCCTCTCGAACGCAACATCACCGAACCCCACTACCTGGGCGACATGCTTGTGACCGGCTATTCGCAATTCAGCCGGAACCGCACACTGGGAGCAATGATCGGAAAAGGATACTCCGTCAAGTCGGCGCAGCTCGAAATGGAAATGATCGCCGAAGGCTACTACGGCGCAAAGTGCATCCATGAACTGAACAGCCGCTTCAACATCATCATGCCCATCGCCGAAACGGTCTACCGGATCCTCTACGAAAAACTTTCGCCGCAGAACGGCATCAAAACACTCATCGACTACTTCTGACCCCCCCCGGCAACCGGCGGACGGACAGACCTGCAAACCAGCAAACCAACAAACCAACTAAAATATGGATACGATTCAATTACAGATCAAAGACCTCTCCGGCTTCCTCTCGGAAGACGACATTCTGAAACAGTCAGCCGTGGCCACGGCCTGCAATCAGGCACTCCACAGCGGCTCACGCAAAGGCAGCGACTTCCTGGGATGGGTATCCCTCCCCTCCACCCTCACGAGCCACGCGCTGAGAGAAATCGAAGACACCGCCGCAAACCTCCGGTCCGGCTGCGAAGCCATCGTCATCGTCGGCATCGGCGGCAGCTACCTCGGCGCCCGCGCCGTGATCGACGCCCTCACCTCTCCGTTCGACCGGCTGCAGACAGGCACAGCACGCAAAAGCCCGGTGATCCTCTACGCCGGCAACAACATCAGTGAAGACTGCCTCTGCGAACTGATGCACTACCTCGACGGCAAAAGCTTCGGCATCATCAACATCTCCAAATCAGGCACGACCACCGAACCGGCCATCGCCTTCCGCCTGCTGAAAAATCAACTGGAAAAAAGTGCGGGAAAAGACGAAGCGAAAAAACGAATCGTAGCCGTCACCGACGCGTCGAAAGGCGCCCTCCGCACCCTGGCCGACACGGAAGGATACAAAACATTCGTCATCCCCGACAACGTAGGCGGACGCTACTCCGTCCTCACCCCCGTGGGACTGCTCCCCATCGCCGCAGCCGGGATCGACATCCGCACGCTGGTGGCCGGCGCCGCAGAAATAGAAAAAGCCGCAGGCCCCGCCGTTTCGTTCGACTACAACCTCCCCGCCATCTACGCAGTGATCCGCAACGAACTCTATAAACGGGGCAAGAAAATAGAAATCCTGGTGAACTACCACCCCAAACTCCACTTCCTGTCCGAATGGTGGAAACAGCTCTTCGGCGAAAGCGAAGGGAAAGACGGCGTCGGGATCTTTCCGGCAGCCGTCGACTTCACGACCGACCTGCACTCTATGGGACAGTGGATACAGGAAGGCGAACGCACCATCTTCGAGACGGTGATGACCGTCGGCGAAGCAAACGGAAAAGCGCTGATCCCGCACGACGAGATGAACCTCGACGGCTTGAACTATCTGGAAGGAAAGCGGATCAGCGAGGTGAACAGGATGGCGGAACTGGGCACACGTATCGCCCACGTGGACGGCGGCGTCCCCAACCTGGCGATAGCGATCCCCAGGCTGAACGAAAAATATATCGGTCAGCTGATCTACTTCTTCGAGAAAGCGTGCGGCATCAGCGGCTACCTGCTCGGGATCAACCCCTTCAACCAGCCGGGAGTAGAAGCCTACAAAAAGAATATGTTCGCGCTGCTGGAAAAGCCGGGATACGAAAAGGCCACCCAAGCCCTCAAAGCAAGACTGTAATCCGGACGAAGACAATGTATATGCCGACCCTGTCGGGCTTTGAAGCCCGACAGGGTCTTCCCTAACCCCGATTCCCGGGAAATGACCGACCTCCTTTTACACCATCTCCACAAATTTCATCTCACCCGTTTCGACCTGAAAGCGGTGCTCTTCGACATGGACGGCGTGCTGTATGACTCCATGCCGGCACACGACCGTTCGTGGCAACAGACCATGGATGAGCTGGGACTGAAACACCTCCCCCATGAATTTTATCTTCAGGAGGGGCGGATCGGCCGGTCGACCATCCACACCATCTTCCGGCGGAATCTGCAGCGCGACGCTTCGGACGGGGAGGTGAAAAGGATTTACGCCCGCAAGAGTGAACTCTTTCGGCAATACAACAGCGGCGCACTCATCCCCGGCGCCGCGCAGGTGCTGGAATATGTGCACAGCGTCGGGCTGACGCCCGTGCTGGTGACCGGATCGGGACAGCCCTCCCTGACGGAGCGGCTCGACACATACTTCCCGGGGATGTTCACGTCGGAGACGATGGTGACCGCCTTCGACGTGGAGCGCGGCAAGCCTGATCCGGAACCGTATCTGAAAGGGTTGCGGAAGGGTGGTGACCTGAAGCCTCATCAGGCCGTCGCAATAGAGAATGCGCCGCTGGGGATCGAGTCGGCCGTGAGGGCCGGCCTGTTTACCGTCGCCGTAAACACGGGACCTCTTCCCGATTCCGTGCTCGAGGAGGCGGGCGCCGCGACGGTTTTCGCTTCCATGTGCGAACTGCTTAAAAATCTCCCGGTCATTTTCCGGGCTGCGCGTGAGATTCGACGCTGAAGGGCAAACTGCGATCGATTCTCCGGCCGGCGGAGACGCCGGGTATGGATGTGATCCGTCCAATACATGGAGACTATTCGCTATCTTTGCGACAAAAAAATGATAAACGTATCGAACATGAATATAAATGATTACGGATTTCTGCGCGTGGCTGCCGCGTCGCCGAAACTGAGGGTGGCGGACTGTGACTATAATACTGCCGAAATGAAGCGGGTCATAGAGCGGGCGCGAAGCGAGGAGGTACAGCTCCTCTGCTTCCCGGAGCTGTGCATCACGGCTTATACCTGCGGCGACCTTTTCTTTCAGAAAGCGCTGCTGCAAAAGGCGCTTGAGTCGCTTGAATCGCTGTCCCGCTTCCTGCAGGACGGGCCGTCGCCCGTAACCGTCGCGGGGCTTCCGCTGCGGATCGGGGACAGCCTCTGTAACGTGGCGGCCATCCTGTCGGGCGAGGGTATCCTGGGTTTCGTCCCCAAGACTTGCATCCCCAACAGTAACGAGTATTACGAAAAACGGTGGTTCGTCTCCGGAGAGAGTCTCGCCGGCTTCGCAACAGGCGCCGGCACCGGAACCGGTCTCACGGTGAATGTCGGGAATCGCAGGATTCCGGTTTTCCCCGGGGGGGCGATCTTTCGCACCCCCTTCGCCGGCTTCGGCGTAGAGATATGCGAGGATTTGTGGACGCCCGTCCCGCCGTCGTCGAGGCTGGCCGTGCAGGGGGCGGAACTGATCTTTAACCTCTCGGCCAGCAACGAGCTGGTGGGCAAAAACCGTTACCGGAAGTCACTCGTCCTGCAGCAGTCGGGGCGGTGTCACGCAGCTTATGTCTACGCTTCGGCGGGCTGGGGTGAGTCTACTACCGATACGGTTTTTTCCGGAGCGTGCTTCATTGCCGAAAACGGTGTCATGCTGGCCGAATCGGAACGCTTTTCGCCGGAGAGTGAACTGATTATTGCCGACGTCGACGTGGAGGCGCTGCGCCACGACCGGCTGAAAAATACCAATTACATGCCGGCGGCACTTCACGGCGCGGCGGTGACGGTGGACTGCCGGATGGATGTCATCTCTCCCGCAGGGATGTACCGCCGCTTCAATCCGCACCCCTTTATTCCCACGGAGGAGGAGTGTGACGAGAGTCTCCGGGAGGTGTTCGACATACAGACGCACGGACTGGCAAAGCGACTGCTGCATACCGGCATCGAGAAGGTTACCGTCGGCGTTTCGGGCGGACTGGATTCCACGCTGGCGCTGCTGGTGTGCGTCGGGACGTTTGACTTGTTAGGGCTTCCGCGCAGGAATATCCACGGGATCACCATGCCCGGCTTCGGGACGACGGGGAGGACGCACGATAATGCTGTCTCGCTGATGAAGTCTCTGGGGGTGACCGTCGACGAAATATCCATTCTCGATGCCGTTACCCGGCATTTCAGTGACATCGGGCATGATCCCGACACGCATGACGTGACTTATGAGAACTGTCAGGCGCGCGAGCGTACTCAGATTCTGATGGATTATGCCAACAGGATCGGCGGCCTGACGGTGGGGACGGGGAACATGTCGGAACTGGCGCTGGGATGGACTACGTATAATGGTGATCACATGTCGATGTATGGCGTGAACGCCGGTGTGCCGAAGACGCTTGTCGCTTCGCTCGTGCGGTGGATCGCCGGTGCGGGGACGGTGGACGGGGAGGCTTCCCGCGAGATCCTGTATGATATTCTGGATACCCCCTTCAGTCCTGAGCTGCTGCCGGCGGACGGGGAGGGGAATATCGCTCAGAAGACGGAACATTTTGTGGGGCCTTATGAGTTGCACGACTTCTTCCTGCACCGCATGATCCGCTATGGCGACGCGCCTTCGCGCATACGCTTCATGGCCGGACAGGCATTTGGAGAGAGGTATTCTTCCCGGGAGGTGGAAAAATGGCTGAAGCTGTTCTGCCGGCGCTTCTTTGCGCAGCAGTTCAAACGTTCCTGCATGCCGGACGGCCCCAAGGTAGGCACTGTGAGCCTCTCGCCCCGCGGCGACTGGCGTATGCCGAGCGATGCTGCGGCTGATGCATGGCTTGCGGAACCGGAGGGGGTGGAATCCTTGAAACGTTGACCGACATGCAGGAAGAGCTTGTATCTCTGTTTACGGCGTATACGGGTGAGCCGGATCCTGTGGTGGAGGCATTGCCTTCGTCGGGATCGAACCGGAGGTATTTCCGGCTGAGGAAGGATGGTCTGTCGATTATCGGTGTGCGGGGCGAGTCGCGGGAGGAGAACCGGGCATTCGTTGCGCTGTCCCGGCACTTCTGCCGGCAGGGGCTGAATGCGCCGGAGGTGTTTGCCGTCTCGGATGACGGGGCGTGTTATCTCCAGCGGGATCTGGGTGATGTAAATCTGTTTGACTGCATCAGGGGGGGACGGCTTTCGGGCGTTTTCAGCCGCGACGAGAGGGTGCTTCTGCACAGGACGGTTGCGATGCTTGCCGATTTTCAGGTAAGGGGTGCGCAGGGACTGGATTTTGGTGTCTGTTATCCTCTTCCGGAGTTCAACAGCCGGTCGGTGTACTGGGATTTGAATTACTTTAAGTACAGTTTCCTGAAGACGACGGGGATGGATTTCCGGGAGGATTTGCTGGAGAATGATTTCGACAGGATGGCGGGGATTTTGCCGGAGAACAGGTCGGAGACGTTCATGTATCGCGATTTCCAGTCGCGCAACGTGATGCTGGTGGACGGGGAACCTTTTTTCATCGACTTCCAGGGGGGAAGAAGGGGGCCTGTCCATTATGACGTGGCGTCGTTCCTCTGGCAGGCGAAGGCGGGTTTCCCGGAGGAGTTGCGGAACGAACTTATTCGCACATACATCGAATCACTGAGAAAATACCGGCGGGTGGACGAGGCGGCCTTCCTGAAGCGGCTGAGAGGGTTTGTCCTTTTCCGCACGCTGCAGGTGCTCGGGGCTTACGGCTTCAGGGGTTATTTCGAGAAAAAGCCTCATTTCATCCAGAGTGTGCCGTTTGCGCTGAATAATCTGCGGGATTTGCTGAGGGAGGATTTTGAGGAGTATCCCTATCTCTGCGGCTTGCTGAGGGAGATGACGGAGCTGAAGCAGTTTGCCGGCTTCGGGAAGCGCGGGCTGGAGGTGCGCGTCTGCAGCTTTGCCTACAAAAGGGGGATTCCCGAGGATGCGTCCGGAAACGGGGGGGGTTATGTGTTTGACTGCCGTGCCATCAACAATCCGGGGAAGTATGAGCGGTATAACGGTGTGACGGGGCTGGATGAGCCTGTGATCCGCTTCCTCGAGGAGGATGGCGAAATGCCTGAGTTTCTCGACAGCATTTACCCGCTCGTGGACAGGCATGTGAAGCGGTATATGGATCGCGGCTTTACCGATTTGATGATCTCGTTCGGGTGTACCGGCGGACAGCACCGTTCGGTCTACGCTGCCCGGAAAACGGCGGAGCATCTCTTCGGGAAATTCGGGGTAAAGGTCTCGCTGGTGCACCGGGAGCAGAATCTTGAACAGGTTTTCGGATGAAGGCGATGATCTTTGCCGCGGGGCTTGGCACGCGGCTGAAGCCCCTCACCGCGACCATGCCCAAGGCGCTGGTACCGGTCGGCGGGAAACCGCTGCTGGAGCATGTGATAGTGCGCCTGAAGGCGGCCGGGTTTGACGAAATCATTATCAACGTACATCATTTTGCCGGACAGATAGTCCGCTTTGTGGAGGAACGGGGCTGTTTCGACATTCACGTCGAGTTTTCCGACGAGCGGGAGATGCTGCTCGATACGGGGGGAGGACTCCGGAAGGCTGCGCCGTTCTTTGACGATGACAGGCCGTTTGCGGTGCATAATGTCGATATTCTCTCCAACGTCGACCTGCGGAAGTTATGTGAGGAGCATGTGCGGTGTAATTCTCCGGCGGCGCTGCTTGTCTGCAGCGAGCGGAAGACGTCCCGTTACCTGCTCTTTGACGGTGACCGGAGGTTGAGGGGGTGGGTCAATGAGGATACGGGTGAGGTGAAATCTCCTTTTCCTCATTTCGATCCCCGATGCTGCCGAAAGCTGGCTTTTGCCGGCATTCAACTTCTTCATCCGTCCGTTTTCCGGTACATGGCCGGTTTTCCGGATCGTTTTTCCATTGTCGACTTTTACCTTTCGGTCTGCGACAGGGTGGATCTTCTCTGCTATCGCCCGGACGACTTGCTCTTGCTGGATGTGGGTAAGACGGAGGCGCTGCGGAGGGCTTCCCGCTTTCCGGACGGGTTTGCCCGGTGAGGTGGACGGAGGGGCGCGTAATTCAATTTGCACCTCGTGCGTTATTCACAGAAAAACATACGGTGCCGTTCATGCTGCGTGATTCGCATGAAGTCGGAAATCAGCAGTTTACCGGCGCTTCGCGCCGGTAAACTGCCTGACCGAACAAACTTTATCGCTTTGAGGTTTTAATGTAAAAAAAGAAATCAGTTATAATGGAAAATAGTCAGTACGCTTATTTCAACCGGGATATTAGCTGGCTGTCATTCAACTATCGCGTGCTCCTGGAGGCGAGGGACGAATGTCTGCCGGTGTATGAGCGTATCAAATTTCTCGCCATCTACTCGTCTAACCTGGAGGAGTTCTACAAGATACGCGTCTCGGGCTATCACAGTTCGCTGCTGGAGAGCTTCAACCGTCACGGGTCGGTGGAAGAGGCGATGGAGGCCATTGCCCGCATCAACGCCGAGGTCACGGCGCAGGAAAAGGAGTATTACCGCATCTTCAACAGCATGATCCTGCCGGAGCTGGAACGGAATGGTATCATACTCTGCCGTACCGACAGGGTGGAACCTTTCCATCGGGAGTACGTGGAGAAGTATTTCAGCGAGGAGGTGTTTCCCTACCTGCAGCCGATGATCATCCAGAAGGACGACATCCACTCCTTTATCCAGGACAGCCGCATCTACCAGGTCATAAGCCTGTTGAAGAGGGGGATGACGCCGGAAAGACAGCACTACACGTATGCCATCATGAAGATACCCTGCACCAGGGTGCCCCGCTTCATCGAGCTGCCTTCGCACAACGGCAAGCACTATATCATGTTTGTCGACGACGTGATCAGGACAAACATGCAGAGCCTGTTCCCCGGCTACCGGATCGTGGACTGCTTCAGCATCAAAATATCGCGCGACGCTGACTTCTCGCTGGAGGACGAAGACCGGAAGGATATTGCCGAGGAGATATTGCGCAAGGTGCGCAAACGCAAGATTGGTGCGGTGACCCGTTTTCAGTATGACAGGGAGATGCCGGACTACTTCCTGCAATACCTCTGCGAGGCGTATGAGATCGTGGAAGACGAGCTGCTCCCGTCAGGGCGCTACCTGGATCTGGCTGACCTGTCGAGCCTTCCCTGCCCGTCCGGCAGCGGCCCGTCGGAACGGACTCCGCCGCCGCTCCGCGTGCCGGAGCTGGAAGCGGGCAATTCTATCCTGCGGGTGCTGCGCAGGCGGGATGTGCTGCTGCACTTCCCCTACCAGTCGTTCGACTACCTGCTGCGCTTCCTCCTGCAGGCCGCCTTCGACCCGAAGGTGCTGGAGATTAAGGTGACCCAGTATCGCGTGGCCGAAAACTCAGCCGTCATCAACAGCCTGATCAGCGCGGCGAAGAACGGGAAGAAGGTGACTGTTTTCGTGGAACTGAAGGCCCGCTTCGACGAGATGAACAATTACTTCACCTCCGAACTGATGCAGCAGGCAGGCGTAAAGATCATATACAGCCTTCCGGGGCTGAAGGTGCACGCCAAGCTGGCTTACGTGCGGAAGCGCAGCAACGATCCGGACGATCCCGTCAAAGGCTACGCCTACCTGGGGACGGGCAACTTCAACGAGAAAACGGCGCGCATCTATTCGGACGAAGGCCTGCTCACTTCCGACAGGGAACTTATCAGGGATATCGACGAAGTATTCAGCGTGCTGGAGGGGGAGACACATACGTACGCCTTCAAGCATCTGCTGGTGACGCAGTTCAACATGCTCCCCGCAATCCACGCGATGATCGCGCGCGAGATCGCGCACGTGAAGAACGGCGGCACGGGACGCATCATCTTAAAGATGAACAGCCTGGAGGATCGGGGGATGATCGACGCGCTTTACCGCGCCGGCGAGGCGGGGGTGAAGATCGACCTCATCATACGCGGCATCTGCTGCCTGGTGCCGAATCAGCCGTACAGCAGAAACATCACCGTGACGCGCATCGTGGACGCCTGGCTGGAACATGCCCGGGTGTGGTATTTCTTCAACGGCGGAGAGGAGAATGTCTACCTCACTTCGGCCGACTGGATGCAGCGCAACCTGCACCGCCGCATCGAGGTGGCCTTCCCCGTCCATACGGAGTCGCTGAAGCGGCAGATCATAGACATCCTGGAGATTCAGCTTGCCGACAACCGGAGCGCGGTGTGGATCGACGAGAATCTGCGCAACGTCTTCAAGCGAGACTTCACCCCGCCCGACGCCCCTCCCCTGCGTGCTCAGCAGGCGACGTATGATTACCTGAAGAAGTTATAGACTAATTTGCAGGTGTCTCTGCGCAAGGATCTCAAATAAATGTGTCAGTAAGCCGGTTTTTCATACGTTCTAATTTTTACTCCCGGGAATGAACAGCCTACTCCCGGGAATGAATGAAGCGCTGCCGGGTTTCAAGAATATCCTTTGAAAATAAAAAAAGCTGCCTCGTTTTGAGACAGCTCTTCCGCCACTGTTCCGGGGAGCCGGAACACATATCGCTACAGTTCATCTTCTATAGCCTTGACCTTCCTCTCCAGCAGAAGCAGTTCGGCCCTGATCTTGTCCACTTTCTGCTTCATATCGTCCAGCAGGTGATTTCCTTTTTTGGATGAAACGGAAAGGAATCCGATATTGTTTTCATACGTCTGCAATTCACTTTTGATCCGCTCATACTGACGCACCAACTTTTCACGTTCCCGGACAAGCTGCCCTTTCGTACCGTCCGATTTCACCATACCCGAAATCGTATTCCTGTAAGCCTCCAGCTTCCGTTCCGACTTGTCGACATTCAGCCTGTCGAACTGAGATTCCGTTGCATCGCAAAATTCCCTGTGAATACGGTCCTTCGTCTTATACGGGACGTGCCCCACCTCGTTCCATTCATCCATCAGCGCGCGAAGCTGCGTCAAAGCCCCCTCCGTCTTGGGGACGGAGTTCAGCCGGTTTATCTTCTCGACGATGTTTTTTTTCTCTTCCAGATTCCTCTGTTCCAGTTCATCCTGCGACAAAGCATGCAGTTTCCTCTGTTCAAAGAAGCTGTCACAGGCCGAAACAAACCGTTTCCAGATACTGTCAACATATCTGTGCGGAACGACACCGATGGTTTTCCACTGTCGCTGTATCTCGATCAGTTCCCGCGTCGTAGCTTTCCAGTCCCGGCTGTCCATGAGTGATTCGGCACGCTCGCACAGCGCCGTCTTTTTTCTGAGGTTCACCTCCATCTCTCCGCGAATAGATTTGTAAAACTCACTCTTTCTTTTGAAAAAGAAGTCACAGGCAGTCCGGTAACGCTTGTAAATCTTTACATTCCATTTCCTCGGCACAAACCCTGTCCGACGCCACTGTGACTGGATCTCAAGCACCTCCTTCACTTTTTCACCCCAGTCTCTGACGGTCTTGAGCCGGCTGAGATCAATAGCCTCAAGCTTTTCACAAAGCGCCATTTTCAGTTTCAGGTTTTCATTTTCCTTTTCCCGCAGCCGCTCGAAGTGCCTCTGGTATTTCCTGTTAATCCGGGTCGAAGCCTCCTTAAAGCGGTTCCAGATCTCCTCTCTGTCCCTTCTGGACACGGGGCCAACCTCCCTCCACTCCTGATGCAGCTTCTGCAACTGATGGAAGGCCGAAACCACATCTGCCTCTCCGTCGAGCCTCTCTGCCGCCTCGCACAACTCGGTTTTCAGCTCCAGGTTCTTCTTGAAATCGTACTCCCTGAACTCGTTATTGATACGTACCAGGTCATAGAATATCTCCACATAGCGCTGATATGACTTCCATAACTCGTTCACCTTTTCCTGCGGAACCGGCTTGACGCTGCTCCATTCCTGCTGAAGCGACTTAAATTCCTGGTAAACTTTGTTGAAGTCCTCCTGTCCCTGCGTCTCGGTCAGCGCTTTCACCTGCTCTATGATGGCAAGCTTCCGGGCAACGTTCTTCTCCTTCGCGACTTCCTCCTTCGCGAGAATATCAGCGCGCTTCTCCCTTATCTTCTGAAGCAGCTCCTTTCCTTCGGCATAGACCTCCGATTCCTTCCCCACAAAATCAATCTCTTCTCCCCCCTTCGAGAGAAAATCCTGTTTTTGCGATTCCGTTTCATTCCGCAAAGAGCGGTAAAACAGACTCTTATACTCATCCACGTCCTTGCGCCTCGGATTCTCCGAATTAAACAGGTCACGCAGATTACGCACGATCTCATCAATGGGAAGCAGAGACAGGGAAGTATCGTCCGTGAAAGAACTTTCATCCGTATCATCGCCCCCCCCTTCATCCTCTTCGGAGTCACCGGCATCACTTCCGTCCTCCAAATCATAGTCTATGGCGGGCACCTCCGGTTCACCGTTCCCGTCCTCAATGTCCTCCCCGGCCATCGCCTGTTCCGAGATTTCGGCCTCCGCCACTTCCGCGAGATCATCCCCTTCCGTTTCCCCCGCGACAGGAATCTCCGTCCTGGAAGTTTCCATCACAGAATCCCTTTCCGTTAATTCGGACAGAAGATCTTTATCGTTTTGTTCTTTGTTAACAGGTGATTTCTCGTTGTCAAAATTGTTTTTCGTATCCATCAGCAGTTCATTCGTTTATTCCGGCCTTAAGAGTCGGTATGTTGCATTCGATTTTGTTCTTTTTAAAAGAAGATAGAGGATTTTATCATTCCCTCCGTCTTTACAAAAGAATACAAATTAACGCAATATTTTTGTGATTTCATACGATTAGACCGTTTTTTTCACTATAAAAATATAAAGAACCGCTCAGACCCGCAGGAAGAGGGGGAAAAACGATGCCGACAGATCATTTTTCTCTGAAAAAAATATTGATGGGAGTACCCGAAAAATCCCAGTTTTCACGCATCCTGTTCTCCACAAATCGTCTGTACGGTTCCTTGATCCACTGCGGCAGATTGCAGAAGAAAACAAATGAAGGCACCTGCGTATCGGCCAGCTGGGTTACATACTTGATTTTTATAAATTTTCCCTTGTTTGCAGGAGGAGGCGTCCTTTCCATGATCGGCAACATCACCTCATTCAGTTTAGCAGTAGTCACTCTGCGCTTTTTATTCCGGTACACCTCTTTGGCCGTATCCATCACTTTGAGGATTCGCTGCCTGGTCAGCGCCGAGCCGAATATAACCGGGAAATCGGTAAAGGGAGCAAAACGTTCGCGGATCGCTCTCTCAAACGTCCTGATCACAATATGATCCTTCTCCTCAACCGTATCCCACTTGTTGACGAAGACAACCAGTCCTTTTCGGTTCCTCTGTATAAGTGAAAAGATATTCAGATCCTGCCCCTCTATTCCGCGGTTTGCGTCAAGCATCAGGACACAAACGTCGGCATTCTCGATAACGCGGATGGAACGTATCACGGAGAAATATTCCAGATCCTCCGTCACTTTTCCCTTCTTGCGGATCCCGGCGGTATCGATCAGGTAAAAATCCATGCCGAATTTATTATAACGCAGGTAAACGGAGTCGCGCGTAGTGCCGGCAATATCGGTCACGATACTCCTTTCCTCCCCGATCAGGGCATTGATCATGGAGGATTTTCCGACATTCGGACGCCCCACCACAGCAAATTTGGGAATATCGTCCGACTCTTCCTCACTGTTGTTTTTTGTGAACAGCGTCAGGATATGATCCAGCAAGTCGCCGGTTCCCGAACCGTTAATGGCCGAAATGCCAAACGGATCGCCCAACCCGAAGGAATAAAATTCCGCCGACTGATGTCCCAGTTCAAAATTATCCGCCTTGTTGGAGACTACCACTACCGGTTTCCCCGATCTGCGCAGCATTCGGGCGACACTCTCATCGAGATCGGTCAGGCCATGCATCACATCCACGACAAAGAGTATTACATCCGCTTCCTCCAGGGCGATACGCACTTGCCTGTTGATCTCCTCTTCCATCACATCGCCGGAATTGACTACCCACCCGCCGGTATCGACCAGAGAAAATTCCTGTCCGCCCCAGATTACCTTCCCGTACAGGCGGTCGCGCGTGGTACCGGCGGTTTCCGTCACAATGGCCTGGCGACTTTGCGTCAGGCGGTTGAAGAGGGTCGATTTCCCTACGTTGGGACGTCCCACTATCGCTACTAAGTTTTGCATAATTTTATCTGCTAAAGAGTGGATTTATTGATATTCGGCACATCAGTCAAGTTTGTATCCGAACGTTTTCAGCATATTGTCACGATTCCGCCAGTCTTTTTCCACCTTCACATAAAGCTGCAGAAAGACCTTTTTCTCAAAGAATCGCTGAATATCCTTTCGCGCCATCGTTCCCAGCCTTTTCAGCGATTCTCCCCTGTGACCGATCACAATTCCCTTCTGCGAATCGCGCTCTACCAGTACAACCGCCCTAATCCGAATCATGTCGTCCTCCTCCTCAAACTCCTCCACGACAACTTCAATGGAATAGGGTATCTCTTTCCGGTAGATCAGCAAGGCTTTCTCCCTGATAATCTCGGTGACAAAAAAACGGGCAGGTTTGTCGGTGAGCGCATCTTTTTCAAAATAAGGGGGCGATTCCGGCAAAAGCTCCAGGACACGATTCTGCACGATATCGACGCTGAAATTGTTCAATGCCGAAACGGGATATATCTCTGCCTGCGGCAGTAACTTCTGCCATTGCGCGACCATCATTTCCAGTTCCTCCTGGTTTGTCCGGTCTATTTTATTGATGAGCAGCAGTACCGGCAAATCCAACCGTTGTACCCTATTCAGGAACCCGTCGTTTTTGTCGATCTTCTCTACCACATCAGTCACATAGAGCAGGACGTCGGCGTCGTTCAGCGCCGACAGGGAGAAATTCAGCATTGATTCCTGCAGCTTGTAATTGGGACGCAATACCCCCGGCGTATCGGAATAAACCACCTGGTAATCGACTGTATTCACAATGCCGATAATACGGTGGCGTGTGGTCTGGGTCTTTGCCGTGATGATGGAAATTTTTTCTCCCACCAGCCGGTTCATTAATGTGGATTTGCCTACATTGGGATTACCCACTATATTGACAAAACCGGAACGATGCTTATTCTGCGACATACTTATAACTCGTTAACAGAACATTTGCTGAACGATTTTTCCTCTTCGTTGTCCGGTAAAGATAAAAAACGCATCGTTTCCGATGCGTTCATGATGTATCACCTTCTTTTTCAATGGGCTTTCACTATCTATTATCGTTCGCTGTCCCGTTGTACCCCCATTTCAGGAAAACGCTTCCCCAAGAGAAACCTGCTCCGAAGGCAACCAGGATAATGTTGTCACCCTTTTTCAGTTCAGGCTCCCATTCCCACAGGCAAAGCGGGATGGTTCCCGCGCTGGTATTTCCGTAACGTTCGATATTGATCATCACTTTTTCGCGCGGTAATCCGGTGCGGTCTATCACGGCGTCAATGATTCGCATATTGGCCTGATGGGGAACCAGCCAGTCCACATCGTCGACGGAAAGGCTGTTGCGCTGCATAATATTCAGCGAAACTTCGGCCATGCGCAAAACGGCGTGTTTGAAAACCACTCTCCCGTCCTGATATACAGTATGCTGTGCATCCCCCACCGTTTCGTGCGTGGCGGGATATTTACTGCCGCCCGCTTTCACCTGCAGCGGCAGGTAGCCCACTCCGTCCGAATGAAGTTCCGCATCCATGACGCCCGTATTTTCTTCGGTAGGCTCGATCATCACCGCTCCTGCCGCATCGCCAAACAGCGGACAGGTTGTCCGGTCTTTATAATTGGTGATGGACGACATCTTGTCGCCCGCCAGCAGGATTATCTTTTTATATTTGCCTGTCCGGATGAGACTGCTGCAAATCTCCAGTCCGTAAACAAAACCGGAACAGGCGACTTCCATATCGAAACAGAAAGCGTTTTTGATACCATTATTCTCTGCCACGATAGCGGCCGCCGAAGGAAGGATATGGTCGGGCGTGGAAGTGGCGAAAATTACCGCATCAACTTCTTCCGGAACCGTATTCGTTTTCGTCAGCAACTCTTTCACGGCCGACGTGCCCAATACCGAGATACCCTGCCCTTCATCCTTTAAGATTCGTCGTTCCCTGATCCCTACCCTGGTCATGATCCACTCATCGGACGTATCAACTATGGTAGACAGTTCTTTATTGGTGAGAATATAATCCGGTACCTTGGCTGCGATTCCGGTGATTACGGCGTTTAATCGTCTCATCGTATATGGAAAATAATTATTGAAAAAGACCCTGAAATGTGATTCGGACGTTTCAGGGTCTGCTCTTTCTGTAAAACTAAATGATAATTACGCCGTTATGTTTTTCTCTATCGCCAGTTTACCTCTGTAGTAACCACATTCACCACACACGGTGTGATATATGTGCCATGCTCCGCAGTTGGGGCAGATTGCCACGGTGGGCAGTTTGGCATGATCGTGCGATCTTCTTTTCCCTTGTCTTGCAGAAGACTGTCTTCTTTTTGGATGTGCCATTTTATATCTGTTTTATAATTGTTTATATACTCAGTAGCTTTCTTCCGGGTTCAACCCCTTGAGCGCATCCCAGCGGGGGTCATTACTCTGCGACTCCTCCTCGTCCAAAAAATCATCATCCGTAACCTTGCCGTCATCATCGGCGGTGTTGTCGGCGCTGACAGCCCGGTGCTTGCGCAACTTTGAGGAGACAACCCTGTTACATTCGCCTGCGGGATGCACATGCTTGATGGGAATAGTCAGGGCAATAAATTCATACAGGAACCAGGCAATGTTGATTTCACCCTCCTCTTCGGGTATAATTACTATTTCGTCACTTTCCTCGGAATATTCTCTTCCAAATTTTACGATCAGCCGGCTCTGCGTATCCACGTCCAAGCCCATATCATCCAAGCAACGCGTACAAGGCACCTGGACAACTCCTCTGAGATCGAAATTAAATTCAAAGGTGAACGACGTTTTCCGCACATTGACCGTCACATTCACGTTACCCTTCCGCACCTCCTCGCTGTCAATAGCGTCGAAGAATTTCCTGTCCAAGTCATACTCAAAGACATGCACTCCTTCGGAAAGATTTTTCAGGGAGATATTGTACAAACTGAATTTTGCCACGTTTTTTCCTCAAAAATAAAGCGGTGCAAAGATAGTAATTTTTTCCTTACACCGCTTGATTTTAAATAATATATTTATTATACCGCAGCATCCTTTACGATCTGCCGCATCCTGTCAAAATTTTCCTCGAGGCTCTGCAGCAGTTTAAACTGCGCCTCAGTCCGCACCAGGTTATGCTCCGGATAAGCTGTCTTATAATAGGTATCCCCGTCAATATAATCTGTAAAGAAACGCACCGTCTGCATGTATGTAAGCAGTTTCGCTCCGAAAGCAAGGTTCTCCGTCTCCACATCGGTGAGGAATGACGCCGCACTCTTCAGGTAACCCTTTGCATATGCCTCGAAAATAGCCAGATCGACAGATATGTTATCAATGCTCCTATCATCTTCCGCACCGGTATTGGCACCCGTCCGGATAAAATCTCCGAAATCCGAGAGTACGTATCCCGGCATCACAGTATCCAAATCCACCACGCAAAGCACCTGGTCGTCATTATCAAACAGGATATTATTCACCTTGGTATCACAATGATTGATTCGTTTGGGCAATTTACCTTCACGGTATAACCTTTCCGCCCCGCACATCTCCTCGGCACGATCCTCAATTTCCTTTACCAATCCGGCCACCCTGTCCAGCCGCCCCGCCTTGTCAGCCTTCACCACCTCGCGGAAAGTCTCCAAGCGCGCCTCCATATTATGAAAATTCGGAATCGTCTCAAACAGCGGCTCTCCTGGCAAATCGGCCAACATTTTCTGGAAATCGCCAAAAGCCATTCCCGCACGGTAAGCCAGTTCGGGGTTGATCTCATCATAACTTTTACTCTCCCGGATAAAATCCATCAGCCGCCAATAATCCCCCCTGCCGTCCCTACAGAAAAGCGCCCCATCCCGTGTGGGAATCAGCGTGAGGACACGGCGACAAATATCGGCGACACCCTGTTCCTGCAATTTTTTGCGGATATGCCCGGTCACCCTGTAAATATTATTCTGCAATTCAGGCACATTCTTAAATATGTGGTGATTAATCCGCTGCAACACATACTCTTTATCGCCCGATACCACCTTGTACGAATCATTGATATGACCCTTGCCAAGCGGTTTTATCTCCACACCTGCATCGCCCCCGATGAATCGGGAAACGATCTCTTTCAGTTTATTCATCTCGTTCATTTATATCATATTCATTTTAGTTAGACTTATTTCGACCACGTCCGGCGCTTTCCGCCGCTATGCCGATTCGGATTCAAAACGGTTATCGCTATCATTCCAGCTCCAGCAGTCCAAAAAACTGAGGAACATGAAAATCCGGTTCAGGCAAATCAATAGGATTCCAGCTTAAAAAATGAGGTTCAGGCGTTTTATCGCCGCACTTATAGAAATTGGCCCTTATTCTTTGTCCGGAAAGCGACTCACGGACACCAAAACCCATAGCTTTTTTGGGTATCTCCAGATACATGCCCCAGTCACACACCTGCCGATCACCCTCATACCTGTGGCAAACAGTACTATACCTGAAAACAGAAGGCATATCAAGAATCTGTTTTTCGCCCTTCCCCCTTGTTTCATGTCGGCAGGAAAGCAACACACCCAGCATGTTACATTCGAAATTGCGATAGCAATACTCCCCTTCACGCTGCATGAAAAACTCCACACAACTATCCTCCCAAACCGGCCCGAAATCCTCGGTACTTACGACACGAACCGCTTCGCCGGTCACTGAATAATAAAGGTAAAGCTTTTCCCCGTCATGTGCAGCCCACACCTTCACGGGCAAGATTTTCGGGAAATCCTTCTTCCAGTTCACCCGATCAATGGACGCTTCCGCCCCAACTTCGCAAAGGGCCCCTATCTTATCGAATACCGATTCAAATTGCAAAATATATTGTTTCGGCAAACGCAATGTTTTCATATAACTGTTTTTTTCCGTCGGCATGATGGAGTATCCAGAAATTATAAACCAAAAGGTCAAATGATTCACAAATCAACAAATCATCATATTACCGGATTTCTACATCAGCAATTTTCCCCAAAGATATTCTTTTTAGCGAAAACAGACAAAAATATTATATCCAAGCCCAGGGCTGACGCAGCAAAATTTCAACTGCTTCCCCGGAATTTGTCAAGTGCTTAGCCTGCTCGGGAGAAGTCATCGCAAACATCGCGACGGTAGCAAATAAAAAGAGATGTCTCAGGAAAGTTTTCGGATGTCTCAGGAAAATTCATGGGAGCTCCAAAAAAGTTTAAAGAGGGTTCCCAAATTGCTCCCGAAAGCTCTCAAAGACCTGGGGGAAGAGTCTCCATTATAGTAATCGGGACAAAACATTTTTGAGAAATTCCGGTTGACTCAAAAAATCAAGCTTATATACCATTGATATTTATAATTTTATTCTTACCTTCGCAGCCCGAAACAGAGAGGAGGTTACTGTATAACAGGAAACAGAAAAAAGAAGATATAAAAAACTTAATTTTCATGCCGAGGGCTAAAACGGTGATTACGGGCTATGGGGTAAATACTCGGAGTAGCGGAATGAGGCGGAAATAAAAGGTCGGCATTCCGGATACAACGGGAAACAGGTCACAAAGCCGACATGCAGACAGTACACACGTATATATATGTATGACAACCGGTCACCACGATAATCTTTAGCAAAAAAATAATCAAACAGACAACAAATATGATCATTGTACAATTAAAAGAAGGCGAAAACATAGAAAGAGCCCTGAAAAAATTCAAACGCAAATATGAAAAAACCGGCGTGATAAAAGAATTGCGCCGGCGTCAGGCATTCATGAAGCCTTCCGTAGATAAACGGAAGAAAAAACAGCACGCCATATACGTACAGCAATTGCAGCAAAGCGAAGAATAATCTTCCTTTCGGGAACAGTAGCCCACTGGCGTAAAGAGTTGCCGGAGCCATTAACAACTATATCCGGTCGGAAAAAGGGAACGAGACAGTCCCTTTTGAATATTTAATGAATATTTTAGCTTTATATATCCCGTATTCCAAAAAATTCCTCTATCTTCGTGAACCATCAACGGGCTAACGAAATGTGGAAGGAAAAATTTATACAATATCTCCGTGTTGAGAAGAACTACTCTTCTCACACGGAGGTTTCATATTTCGACGACCTTACTCAATTTGAAGAGTTTGTTACTGGCGAAGTGGATTCCTTCGATCCAGCGCAAATCGACAGCGACCTCATCCGTATCTGGATGAGCCGCCTGATGGGACAAGGACTAAAAGCCCGCTCGGTGAACCGAAAACTCAGCGCGGTAAAATCGTTCTTCCGGTACCTGAAGAAAAAAAAGGTTATTGTGGGGAATCCCGCTGAAATGGTCACAGGGCCGAAAGCAACTAAAAAACTCCCTGTGTTTGTAAACGATCCGGATATGGAAAAAGTGATCGATGATCCGATGGAATATTCCGACGATTTCCAAGGACATCGCGACCGGTTCTTAATCGAACTGCTATACCTTACCGGTATGCGCCGGGCAGAATTGATATCCCTGAAAGATTCCGACGTCGACTTCGGAGCATGTACGCTCAAGGTAACGGGGAAACGTAACAAGCAGCGTATCATCCCTTTCTCCGACACCACAAAAGAAAAGTTGAAGGAATATATTGCCGTCAGAGACACCGGTATTGAGAATAAATCGCCTTTTCTTTTTGTTAAGGAAGACGGACGGCCGTTATATCCCAAACTCGTGTACAATGTTGTTCACAATCATCTCGGCAGCATTCCCACTCTGGCAAAAAAAAGCCCGCACGTGCTGCGCCATTCTTTTGCTACCGAAATGTTGAACAACGGAGCCGAGATCAACGCGGTAAAGGAACTGCTGGGACATTCCAGCCTTGCATCCACGGAGGTCTATACACATGTTACTTTTGAAGAATTGAAAAAAGCATATCACTATGCTCATCCCAGAGCAAAAAAATGAAGGAGGGAAATTATGGAACTGACTATTCAATCTGTAAATTTTGACGCTACCGATCAACTGAGAGCGTTTGCAGAGAAAAAAATCAAGAAACTGAAACGATTCTCTGACGACATCATTCTGGCAGAAGTGATCCTAAAAGTGATAAAGCCAGAGACTGTGAGAAATAAAGACGCAGCTGTGAAACTGAAACTCAGGCACAGTGAGGCATTTGCCAACAAAACGGCTGATACCTTCGAAGAAGCCATTGATCTGTGTGTTGTTGCAATCGAAAAACAGATTCTCAAAACGAAAGAAAAAAAGAGAGATAGCTCCGAAAATTTCAGATAAAAGCTTTGGTGTCAAAAAAAATATCACTACCTTTGCGACCGTTTCTCTCTTAAAATCTGGGGAGAAGCGGTTAATGCAAAGAAAATAAGCCTCTTTAGCTCAGTTGGCCAGAGCACGTGATTTGTAATCTCGGGGTCGTTGGTTCGAATCCGACAAGAGGCTCAAAGAAATGTCGGGCAGTTACCAGAGTGGCCAAATGGGGCTGACTGTAACTCAGCTGGCTTACGCCTTCGGTGGTTCGAATCCATCACTGCCCACAAATTGATTTGTTAGTGTACAAATGAGCCGACAGACCAGTTGAAACAGAAAAGAAACAGTTCCTTCGGGGGAGGAATAATAATCATTGATGTATTGGCACATTGAATAATTGACACATGTTAGAATGCGGAAGTAGCTCAGTCGATAGAGCATTAGCCTTCCAAGCTGAGGGTCGCGGGTTTGAGTCCCGTCTTCCGCTCTTAATGAAAAGAGCACTGTTTTGCTCTTCCGCCTATGTAGCTCAGTGGTAGAGCACTTCCTTGGTAAGGAAGAGGTCGCGGGTTCAATTCCCGCCATCGGCTCAAAAAACAGACAGATCGATGAATTTCAAGAAAGGCTATAGTCATGCATCTTGTGTTTTATTGTTTATAGCAGAGTAAAATTGAATATCCAAATTTATTTAAACTAACTAATAGTACATTTTATGGCAAAAGAACATTTTTCCCGGACAAAACCGCATGTGAACATCGGTACACTCGGCCATGTCGACCACGGTAAAACCACTTTAACGGCAGCAATCACAACCGTTTTAGCGAAAAGAGGTTTCTCTGAAGTGCGTTCGTTCGACTCCATCGACAACGCTCCCGAAGAAAAGGCAAGAGGTATCACGATCAATACCGCTCATGTTGAATATGAAACTGAAAACCGCCACTACGCTCACGTTGACTGTCCCGGCCACGCCGACTATGTAAAAAACATGGTTACGGGCGCCGCTCAGATGGACGGCGCTATCATCGTTGTAGCAGCGACTGATGGACCGATGCCCCAAACACGTGAACACATCCTTTTGGCACGTCAGGTAAACGTTCCCAAACTGGTTGTTTTCATGAACAAGGTAGACTTAGTGAACGACGAAGAAATGTTAGAACTGGTTGAAATGGAAATGAGAGAACTTCTTTCGTTCTATAACTTCGACGGCGACAACACGCCCGTAATCCGCGGTTCCGCTCTTGGCGGGCTGAACGGAGATCCCAGGTGGGAAGAACAGATTCTGGAATTAATGAAAGCCGTTGACGAATGGATTCCGTTGCCTCCGCGCGATATCGACAAACCGTTCCTTATGCCGGTAGAAGACGTATTCTCGATTACTGGCCGCGGCACCGTTGCTACGGGACGTATCGAAACCGGTATCATCAAAACAAGCGAAGAAATACAGATTATCGGACTCGGCGCTGAAGGCAAGAAGTCGGTTGTAACCGGAGTGGAAATGTTCCGTAAGATACTTGACGAAGGCCAAGCCGGCGATAACGTAGGTTTGTTACTCCGCGGTATCGACAAAGACGAAATCAAACGCGGTATGGTAATCTCTCACCCCGGAAAAGTGAAACCTCACTCCAGATTCAAAGCTGAGGTGTATATCCTGAAGAAAGAAGAAGGTGGTCGCCATACTCCGTTCCATAACAAATACCGTCCCCAGTTCTACATCCGTACGCTCGACGTAACCGGAGAAATCCAGTTACCCGAAGGAGTGGAAATGGTAATGCCCGGTGATAACGTAACCATTGAGGTAGAACTGATTTATCCCGTAGCATGTCACGTAGGTCTTCGTTTCGCTATCCGCGAAGGTGGACGTACCGTCGGTGCAGGACAGATTACCGAATTACTGGATTAACGGTTCCCTCTGACTCTTTTTATGAGAATAAAGTCGGGGGGGAAATATTAAAAAACCTTGCCTGCAACGTCCATCCCTTGCAGGGAAAGATAGGAGGGCGGGGTTTATACGGGTCTAGCTCAGTTGGTAGAGCACTGGTCTCCAAAACCAGGTGTCGGGAGTTCGAGTCTCTCGACCCGTGCAAAAAACTATCAGAATTAAATGAAAAAAGTAGTTGCATATATCAGCGATTCCTATAATGAATTGGTTCATAAGGTATCCTGGCCATCAAGAGAAGAACTTTCCGGCAGTACGGTAATTGTATTGATTGCTTCCCTTATAATTGCCTTGGTAGTGTTCGGTATGGATTCTTTATTTGAGTGGATATTAAAGCTTCTCTACGGTATTTTGTAAAATCTGAAAGAAAGAGACTTAACTATGACTGATGAGAGAAAAAAATGGTACGTACTGCGTTCTGTTAGTGGAAAAGAAAATAAAGTCAAAGAGTATCTTGAATCAGAGATGAAGAAAACCGAACTTGGGAAATACATTTCCCAAGTTCTCATCCCCACAGAAAAGACTTACTCAATACGTAACGGAAAGAAAGTGATGAAAGAGCGCGCCTATCTTCCTGGTTATGTGCTTGTTGAAGCTGAACTGACGGGTGAGGTAATTCACGAACTGAAGAATATCAATTATGTTGCCGGCTTTCTGCCGAATACAACCGATCCCCAACCTTTACGGGAATCGGAAGTAAAACGGATTCTCGGAACAATGGACGAGTTGGAAGAGGCTGGTGATGAACTGGATATAAAATTCTATACAGGCGAAAACGTGAGAGTGATCGGAGGTCCTTTCAGCAGTTTCTCCGGAATGGTAGAAGAAGTGAACGAAGAGAGGAAAAAGCTCAAAGTGATGGTGAAAATTTTCGGAAGAAAACAACTCCTTGAGTTGAGTTATATGCAAGTAGAGAAAGAATAGTCAGATATTTGGTTACGCAGATTCTGTAAATTCTTTAAAGTGTTTCGAAAACCGTAATTTATTAAAATCAAAAAAATGGCTAAAGAAGTTGCCGGACAACTAAAATTACAAATCAA
>JAIRSV010000142.1 GCA_031255275.1 Proteiniphilum sp. | reverse complement strand
CTTCTTCTCTTCTCCACTTCTCCATAACCTATGCGCCGGAACGGCGCTACTCCGACATCGGCCGAAGAGCCAAAAAATCAGTGAAGCCGGCGTATAAAAATCCTCGCTGTCTGAGCGCCGCAGGCGCGAGTTATGAGGATTTTAGCCGGCAAACGCTCAATTTTTTGAGCGATACGGACGCAGTCTTGACTTTTTTTGCCGACTTTTTTGTGTCAAGACAAAAAAGCCGGTGGGGTCACAGGGGCAACGCCCCTGCGAAATGGAAAGTGGAAAATGCTTTTTCGCTCGTCGGGGCGGGTGCTCCCGCCCCTTGCCGCGGGCGCTCCCCGAGCTGATTGTTTTTGGTGGATTGGTTATGTAAATCATGTGAATCAAAAGTGATGATGTGATAATGTAATAATGCGCTGTTGCGCTCCGAAATCGCTCGTCGGGGCGGGTGCTCCCGCCCCTTGCCGCTCGGGCGTTCCCCGAGCTGATTGTTTTTGGCGCTCTTCTTCTCTTCTCAACATCATCACATTGCCACATTGCCACATTATCATTCTCCACGAAAGAAAAGCACGGAGCAAAACCCGCACCGGACATGGAAATACACCTCCTCCCTCCTACTTTCAAAAGAGGGCAAAGGCCGGATAAATCAAAGAAATTAATTATTTTTGTCCCCGAAAACGGAAACAGCATTCCGTTTTACATTTTCCAAAACGCAAGGATCAACGATCAACCCTATGGAAGTTTTTTTCTCAGACATACAACAGGAATTTACGCTGCCGTTCACAAACCCGGTACTGATATTTGCACTGCTCCTCTCCATAGTCCTCCTGGCCATCGCCCTCCTCAAGCGCTTCGGCGTGCCGAGCATCATCGGCCTGATCGTGGCGGGCGTAATCATCGGCCCGCACGGACTCAACTGGATCGACAATACTCATGCCGGCGTGGAAATGTTCTCCGCCATAGGACTCCTCTACATCATGTTCATCGTGGGACTCGAACTCGACCTGGGCGAGTTCCTGCAACACGGAAACAGAAGCCTCACCTTCGGCTTCTACACCTTCATCATCCCCCTCCTCGCCGGCTACCCCGTCTGCCACTACCTGCTCGGCTACAGCCCCGACGCCAGCTTCCTCATCGCAAGCATGTTCTCCACCCACACCCTGGTCGCATACCCCATCGTCAGCCGCATGGGGATCGCACGCAACCAGGCCGTCGCCGTCACCGTCGGAGGCACCATCCTCACCGACACCGCCGTGCTGATCATCCTCGCCATCGTCCTCTCCCGCAGCAACGGACAGCTCGACGCCGGATTCCTCATCCGCCTCCTCCTCTCGCTCATCCTCTTCTCCCTCGTCATCTTCCTGCTCGTCCCACGCATCGCCAAATGGTTCTTCAAAAGAGCCACGTTCGAAAAATATTCCACCTTCACCTTCGTCCTGCTCGTCGTCTTCTCCGCCGGATTCATGGTGAAACTGGGCGGCATCGAACCCATCATCGGCGCATTTGCCGCCGGCCTCTCCCTCAACAGACTCATACCCCACTCATCGGTACTGATGAACAGAATCGAATTTTTCGGAAACGCCCTCTTCATCCCCATCTTCCTCATCTCCGTGGGAATGTTCGTCGACATCTCCGTCGTACTGACCGGCACACGCACCCTCGCCGTAGCCCTCACACTCACCCTCGTCGCCCTGACAGGAAAATGGCTGGCAGCATGGGCCACACAGCAGACATTCCGCTACACCGGCGCACAGCGAAACCTCATCTTCGGCCTCAGCAGCTCGCACGCCGCCGCCACGCTCGCCATCATCCTCGTAGGATACCGCGCCGGACTGCTGGACGAATACATCCTGAACGGAACCATCATCCTCATCCTCCTCACCTGCATCGCCGCCTCCATCTTCACGCAGAAAGCCGCCAGAAAAATCGTCATCAGCGAAGGAAACCGCCCGCCCGCCCCCTCTCCCGCCGACGAATTTGCACAGGAAAAAATCCTCGTCCCCATCGCCAACCCCACCAACATCGGGCAGCACGTAGAACTCGCCCTGCTGCTGAAAGACAAAAAATCGGTCAACCCCGTCTCCCTGCTGGGAGTCGTGCCCAACAACCGGGAAGCCGAAACCAATATCCTAAGCTTCCGGAAACACCTGCAAGCCTTCGTCTCAAGAGCCGCCGAAGCCGAAGTAAACGTAGACATCATCACCACAATCGACCACAGCCCGGTGGACGGCATCGTGCGGACGGCACGCGAAACCATGTCAGACATCGTCATCCTCGGATGGCCCGGCAAAGCCGGACTGTGGGACAAACTGCTGGGCGAGAAAGTAGACCTCATCATCAAAAGCATGGACAAAAACCTGTTCGTCTGCCACGTAGAGCAAAACCTCGTCCTCAACAAGCGAATAACAGTCATCTCCCCCCCCCTGGCCGAAAGAGAAGACGGCTTCACCCTCTGGGTAAACAAGATAACGAAACTCTCCTCCGAACTCTCGATCCCCGTCCTGCACCTGGGACACCCCGACACCCGGACAACCATCTCCGGACAGAAGAAACCGGCAAACTTCACCTTCCAGCCCTTCACCGACTGGAACAACCCTCTCTCCGTCAGCAGCCTGATCCGGAAAGACGACCTCATCATCCTCATCTCCGCCCACACAGGCTACATCTCCCACCTCCCGGTGCTCGAAAACCTGCCATCCCGCCTGGAAAACCGCTTCCCGCACCACAACCGCATCGTCGTCTACCCCAGACAACACCTGGCTGACCAGCTGCTGGAAAACGAAAACCACATATTCATCCCATAACAGTCATATAATAAATTACACCCATAAACCCGGTAAAATGAATCACCTCCTGCGACTCGCCAGCCTGATACTCACCGCCGCACTGATCTCAGGCTGCGGCGCCTCCAGAAAATCCGCAGCCCCCATCCCCTCCCGGGCCGATGGCCCCCCCAAGCGCGAATTTCGCGGCGTATGGGTACACACCGTCGGACAAACACACTACAGCCGCATGAGCAGCGCCGAGATGAAACACTACTTCGCCGACATGATGCGCAAGTTCGACGAAGCAGGCATCAACGCCGTCATCTTCCAGATACGCCCCGAAGCCGACGCCTTCTACCGCTCCGAACTGGAACCCTGGAGCCGCTACCTGACCGGCGAACAGGGACGCGCTCCCGACGACCCCTCCTTCGACCCCCTGACCGTCATCATCGACGAATGTCACAAGCACGGAATGGAATTCCATGCCTGGCTCAACCCCTACCGCGCAAAGAACAGCATCTATAGCGACCTGGCCGAAAGCCACATCTACTGGAGACACCCCGAACGCTTCATCCGGTACGGAACCCAGCTGTTCTTCGACCCCGGACGCCCCGAAAACCGGAACTTCATCTGCCGGGTCATACGCGACATAGTCAAACGCTACGACGTAGACGCCATCCACATGGACGACTACTTCTACCCCTACCCCGTAGCCGGAGAATCATTCCCCGACAGCAGCAGCTTCGCAAAATACGCCCCCCGGCAAGGCTTCACCCCCGCTCAGCGCGACGACTGGAGACGCAACAACGTCAACCTCCTCATCCGGCAGGTAAAGCGAACCGTCACCGCAACCAAACGCTGGGTACGCTTCGGCGTCAGCCCCTTCGGGATATACCGCAACAGGTGGAGCGACCCTTCCGGCAGCGACACCAACGGCCTGCAAAACTACGACGACCTCTACGCCGACATCAAACTCTGGGTCGAAAAAGGATGGGTCGACTACAACATCCCCCAGCTCTACTGGGAAATCGGACACCGCGCAGCCGACTACACCACCCTGCTGCAATGGTGGAACGACAATAGCGCCGGCCGACCACTCATCATCGGCCAGGACCTGAAGCGAAGCATCGACCGGAACGAACTGGAAACAAAAATCCGCCGGACACGCGAAGCCTCCTCCATCCACGGCAACTGCTACTGGTATGGCTACCAGATCCTCGACAATTTCGCCGGCGTGACCGACATGCTGAAAACCGACATTCACCGCACCAAAGCACTGCCCCCCGCCTTCACACACATGTCCAAAGGCACCCCCCCGGCCGTGAAAAAACTGAAGGAAAGATACACCCGAGAGACACACGCCCTCACATGGGATCACAAAAAAACACCATCCAAACCCGGCTCGGCACAACGCTTCGTCATATACCGTTTCCGCCAGGGAGAAAAAGTAGACATCAGCCGGGCAGAAAATATTGTAAAAATCACCCCGGACAACATCTACATACTCCCCTACGAAGGCGGCAAAACCGGATATACCTATGCCGTCACCGCACTGGACGCCTTCCAGAACGAAAGCAAACCGACAAAAATCAAAATAACACTGTAAGCAGCGCAAAGCAGACACTCCCCCAATCCCGTCCCTCCTCCCCCCCCGTCGCAAAACAAAAAAAAGACTGTCTCCCTGCATGAAGATCAACTTCAGAGAGACAGCCTCTTTCCTCGCTAAAAATTAATAAGGCAAACAGACAGGACGACCGTAAAAGCCGCCCTTTTTGCGACAAACCCGTCGCACGGTCAGGCGACGGGCGTCACATCCGGAGAGACGGAATGGCGCGAAACCGCCCCTTATTCCCCCCGGTCAGGCGCAGCGTTCGATACCGGCGGAGAGAGCGCCTTAAGCCATATATACCCGGCAATCATCGCCAGTCCCGAAGCAATCAGCACCGACAGCTTCGCAATATCCATCAGCATCCTGTCGTCGGGAAACGAAAGATTCGACACAAAGATCGACATCGTAAAGCCGATACCCGCCAGTACGCCCACTCCCGCGAACCGCGACCAGCGCACGTTCGACAGCCTCACCAGCCGGAGCCTGGCCATCAGGTAAACGGCAAGAGTGATTCCCGCCGGCTTCCCGATCAGCAGCCCCAGGATGATACCCAGAGAAAGCGACGAACCGAGTCCCGAAACGGCTTCCGGCGAAATCACAATACTCGTGTTCGCCAGCGCGAAAATGGGAACAATGATGAAGTTGACGGGAAGAGCAATCCGCTTTTCAAACGCCGTCATCCTGCCCGCCGGAAGGAGGAAGGCAAATATCACCCCGGCAAACGAAGCATGTATGCCCGACCGGTACATGCAGTACCAGAGAACCAGACCCAGCACAATGATCACGATAAAGACAAATTTGCGACGGAGGTAACGGTTAGCCAGGAAAACGGCAAGCGCTGCGGCGGCAGCACCCGCCAGCCAGACAAAGTGAAGCGCAGAGCCGTAAAAAAGCGCTATGATGAGGATGGCGCACAAGTCGTCGATGATAGCCAGCGCCGTCAGGAAAACCTTCATGGAATGAGGCACCGCCTTACCCAGCAAACTCACTATGCCGAGCGTGAAGGCAATATCGGTCGCCGTCGGGATAGCCCATCCGCCTGAGTACGCCGTGCCGATCGTGACAACGGAAAAAATGATCGCCGGGAAAGCTACCCCAAACAGCGCCGATACGGCAGGAAGCATCATCCTGCCGGGCGACGAAAGTTCACCCCTGGTCACCTCCCTTTTTATGTCGATAGCCACGTGGAAGAAGAACAGCGTCATCAGCGCATCGTTCACAAAATGAATGATCGTATGCGGCAGGTGCAGGCGATGAAATCCCGGAATCGGCATCTCCCAGAAACCGTAATAAAAGCTTCCGCACCCTTTGATGTTCGTCAGAACCAGCGACAGAAGGGTACACAACAGAAGAAGTACTCCCAGCGACCTGTTGTCATTGATGATTCGCCTGAATACCGACGGCGCCGTCGATTGCAAATTTCTGTGTCCGGTACTCATTTGCGCCGGAGGAGAAAGCTGAAATCATCTTCGCCGGAAAGTTCCAGCGGATCCTGTCCATACCTGAAAATGCGCGCTTTGCGGGTACCCATCAGTTTCACCCCGCCGTCCTCGACGAGCAGCATCGTACCCTCGCGAAGCCCCACCACATACACGTCCCGGTTTACCTCGATAAATTCCCTGATACGCATTTCGCGCGTTTCGCCACCGTGATTGGCCGGGTGATCGTCCAGATAGTGCGGGTTGATCTGGAAGGGAACCAGCTTCAGCGTTTTGAACTTCGACGGCTCGACAACAGGCATGTCATTGGTCGTTCTCAGCGTCGGGCAGGCGATATTGGAACCGGCACTCCATCCTATGTAAGGAGTACCCATCTTCACCTTCCTGCGGATCACCTTCATCAAACCCTTTTCCTGAAGCATTTTCACCAGTTGCCACGTATTTCCGCCCCCGACCACTATGGCCTCGGCATTTTCGATAGCCTCCGCGGGATTGGCAAACCGGTGAATACCGGTGACACGATGCCCTGTTTCGACAAAACGGGCATTCACTTTCTCTTCATATTCGTCAAAAGAAAAGGTAACGGCCGCGTAGGGAATAAAAACGGCGCTGCTCGCCATTTCTCCCAAAAAATCTCTGATCCGGTCCTTGGGATACTCCAGGTATCCTTCTCCGGGATTGGTGGAGTTGCTGATTAAAAGGAGTCTCATACTTATATGTATTTTTGATTGTAAAGTAAATATAATGAGCGCCGAAGGGTAAAACCAAATCCGTTTGAACCTGCCTTGCGCGCCTTATATTCCACAAAAATACTAAAAAATAATAATTTCAGGGTCGAATAGTGTAATTTTGCGCCGAAACGGAACGAAAAAACAATAATGGAATCCATTTTACGCGATATTCGGGCTGACCTGCGAAGGTCGATGAACGGAGTAGCTGCCGCCAGCATGAGAGCCAAAGGAGTAGACTATCGAGAGAACTTCGGGGTAGACATCCCGCGACTCAGACAAATAGCGCTCCGGTACACGCCCGACAGGGCATTGGCGGAAGCGATGTGGAAAGAAGACGTGCGCGAGTTGAAAATACTGGCGACAATGCTCTGTCCGCCCGACCGGTTTTCGAAAGAAGATGCCCGCCGTTGGGTACGGGGAACCGCCGGTCAGGAAATCCGCGAGCAGGCATGTAAGAATCTTTTTCAGGAACTGCCCTGCGCCGCTGAACTGGTGGAAGAGTGGACGGGAAGCAGGCACGAATACATCCGCGCTACCGGCTACTGGCTTTTCGCCCGCTTGTGCATTACCCGTTCCGGCGCGGCAGAGCGGATGGAGATCAAAGCGCTGCCGGAAAGGGCAGTCGCCGATCTGGAAAGCGAGTCGCTGTTAATGTGCCGGTCGGCGCTGCATGTGTTGAAGTTTTTCGGTCGCATCTCGCCGGCGAACGCGGAGAACATGATGAAACGGATAGCCGGTTTTGAACACTCCGGCAATCCGCGGAAGAAAGAGATATTCGACCTGCTTTCTTTCGAGTTCGGATAGTAGCGTCTGCCTAATCCCTGAAGTTCTTCCTGACAAAAAACAGCGACAGGAGAAGGTTCAGAATGAGAAAAACGCCGCTTCCCGCCAGAAAAAAGGCTTTCCACCGGGGAAATACTATCAGTGAAATCACCGACGCGGCTGCTATCAGCGCGATGACTGTCCACAATGCGCTAAGGATTATTTTCTTTTTTGACATAGTGCCGGTTGAATTTTCCTGCAAAATTAAAAACTATTTCGTTACGTAGCTGCAACGTGAAATCTTACTCATGATGATAGGGTTCGTTGTGCAAAATGGTCATCGCGCGGTAAAGCTGTTCCACGAAGATCAGCCTCACCATTTGGTGGGTGAAGGTCATTCGGGAGAGCGATACCGTTTCGTTCGCCCTTTCACGCACCTCCTGCGAAAAACCGTATGCCCCTCCCACAACAAAGACCAGCCGCCTGCCACCGGAAAGAGACTTTTTTTCCACATACCCGGCAAATTCCACGGAGGAGTATTGTTTCCCCTTGTCGTCGAGCAGCACGACAAGATCAGTCGCCTGCAGCCATTTTAGCAGTTTCTCCCCCTCCTGCTTTTTTTGCTCTTTTTCAGAAAGATTTTTTGTATTTTTTATATCGGATATGATTTGCATTTCGAACGGAACATAATGGCCGATCCTCCTGCTAAACTCCTCTGTGATTTGCGAGAAGAGCGGGTTGTCGGTCTTTCCCACGGAAAGTAAAATAGTTTTCATTTTTCGGTCTGTCAGTTTATTTTATTTTATTTTTGTTTCGCGATCGGCTTTTGCGGGCGCCGTCATATCATTACGATCCCGAACCCTCAACCGATGTCCGGCATGTGGAACATTTTCACTGGAATCTTGTTACAGTATCTCACAATATATAGGGTAATTTCGGTTTCTGAGAAAGAAAAAACTTTTTTATGGGCAAATATAACTGTTTATTTCGTACTTTTGTATCATTCTTTTTATAAAAGAATAACCAAACGGACATGATTTATTGTTAAATAGTGTGTTATCGTTGTTTAAATATGACAGAAAAAGAATTAATCCGGAGTCTTATCCGGCTGGCCTTGACCGAAGATATCGGTGACGGCGACCATACTACCCTTTGCAGTATCCCGGAAACAGAACAGGGAAAATCGAAATTGCTGATAAAGGAAAAAGGTGTGCTTGCCGGGGTAGATGTGGCCATTAATGTGTTCCACACTTTCGATCCGGAATTGCAGGCGGAAGTATTTCTTGGCGACGGTTCGCGCGTCGAGCCGGGAGATGTGGCCTTTATCGTTTCCGGGAAAGTACGGTCGATTTTGCAAACCGAGCGACTTGTCCTTAATATTATGCAGCGGATGAGCGGTATCGCCACCCTCACCGATAATTATATGAAGCTTCTCGAAGGTACGCCGGCAAAAGTGCTCGACACCCGGAAAACCACTCCGGGAATGCGCATGCTCGAAAAGCAGGCCGTCAGGATTGGGGGAGGGGAGAACCACAGAACAGGATTGTTCGATATGATCCTGCTGAAAGATAATCACGTGGATTTTGCGGGCGGAATTGAGAATGCCATCCGTGGAGCGCAGAATTATTTGAAAGAGAAGAACAAAAAACTCAAAATCGAGATAGAGGTCCGAAATTTGGACGAACTTCAAAAGGCGCTCCATGTGGGAGGCGTAGACAGAATTATGCTCGATAATTTTACCCCCGCGCAAACCCTCGAAGCGGTAAAAACGGTAAAAGCCGTGAACGACCGTGTAGAGCTGGAGTCTTCCGGTGGAATCACTGTCGATACCATCCGGGAGTATGCCGAAACAGGGGTGGATTATATATCTGTGGGCGCACTGACCCACTCAGTGAAAAGCCTCGATATGAGCCTGAAAGCAATCTGATTTGATATGGAACAAAACGAGAATAAACAGGAATTGCTCGACAGGCGATATATGTGCATGGCCTTTATCTGGGCCGAAAACTCCTATTGCAAACGCAGGAAGGTAGGCGCGCTCCTGGTAAAGGATAAGATGATTATTTCCGACGGTTATAATGGCACGCCTTCCGGTTTTGAGAACGTGTGCGAAGATGAAAATGATATTACGAAACCTTACGTGCTTCATGCCGAAGCAAATGCAATTACAAAAGTAGCCCGCTCCAACAACAGCAGTAACGGCGCCACACTCTATGTCACCTCTTCTCCCTGCATAGAATGCGCCAAGCTGATCATTCAGGCCGGCATAAAAAGAGTGGTATTTGCGGAAAATTACCGGTTGAGCGATGGCGCGGATCTGCTGAAAAGAGCCGGAGTAGAACTTGTTTTGGTGGAGATTTGATAATCGGAGGAGATTTTGACAAACAGTAACAGGAGAGATCGAATGAATGTAGCTAAGAAATCCGGAACGTGGCTCCCCTTGTGGGTAAGCGTCGGTATAGCATTGGGTATATTTATCGGAAACAAATATGCTCAGCTTGCGCCTCCGGGAAGTGTGAATGCATCCGGCAAGATAGACGCGATGTTGAACTATGTCGATGAGTCGTATGTAGATACGGTTGATATGCTTCAGCTGGTGGAAGACGCTTTGCCCAATATCATCCGGGAACTGGATCCACATTCGGAGTACATTTCGGCTACCGGTATGAAACGGGTGAACGAAGACCTGGAAGGTCATTTTTTCGGGATCGGGGTCAATTTCTATGTGCTGAGAGACACCATCGTCATAACAGGCATTGTGCCGGGTGGCCCTTCCGAAGCTGCGGGTATAATGCACTGGGACAGGATTGTGACGGTAAATGATACTTTGGTCGTCGGAGCGAAACTCCGGAATGAAGAGGTGACGAAGAAGCTTCGCGGGGAAAAGGGTTCGGAAGTGAAGCTGGGTATTATGAGGGCCGGCGACGATCATTTGCGGGAAATTATCGTTACGCGAGGGGATATTCCCATGAGTAGCGTCAATGCCGCCTATATGTTGAACAGCAGGATCGGATTCATTAAACTGGGAAAGAATTTCGGATTTAATACTTTCAGTGAATTTATCTCGGCTATATCCAAGTTGAAAAGCCGGGGAGCCTACTCCTTTATGATTGATTTGAGAGGAAACGTCGGAGGATCGTTAGACGTGGTACTGGCAATGGTGAACGAATTTCTGAACAAGGGCGACCTGATTGTGTACACGCAGGGCAGGAATTTTCCGAGAACAGACAGTTATGCCAATGGATCGGGCACCTGCAAGGAAGACGATGTGATAGTCCTGATCGATGAATTTAGCGCTTCGGCCAGCGAGATTTTTGCCGGAGCTATTCAGGATCACGACAGAGGGCTTGTAATCGGGAGACGTTCTTTTGGTAAAGGGCTGGTACAGGGACAGCGCAGTTTCCCCGACGGTTCGGCGGTGAGGCTCACCGTAGCTCGCTATTATACGGCTTCAGGCAGGTCTATTCAGCGCGGATATGAAAGGGGAAGATATGATGAATATGAAATGGAAGCCATAAACCGTTATATTGAGGGTGATTATGTAAATGTGGATACGGTATCGAACCATCTCATTCCTTTCCTGACGATGGGAGGCCGGACGGTTTACGGTGGTGGTGGCGTCATGCCCGACATCTTTGTGCCCCGCGACACAGTGGGGATCAACCCCTATTACAATCTGCTGGTGAATAACCGGTTAGACGAAAAGTATGCTATGCTCTATTCCGATGCAAACCGGGAAAAATTGAACAGTTTCGGCTCATGGCGGGAACTTCACAAGTATTTGCGGCAGCAACCGCTGCTGCTGAATCTTGTAAGTTTTGCAGATAATAACGGAATAAGAAGAAGGCCTTACTATATTCAGGAGTCGGGAGAATTGCTTGAAAATATGATGTACGCCTATATTATCCGGAATTTCTTCGGAGAAGGTGCCTTCTGGGCAGCCTATCAAAAAGAAGACCCCTTGATCAAAAAAGGAATCGAGTTAATAGAGACAGGGAAAGCTGAGCGTCAGGCTATTGTTAATGAGGAATATAAAGTAAAATAAATCGTTATGAATAATATGATATACAATTTTTTATCGAACAGGTTTTTATCCCGTTTTTCCATTTTGATGATCGACATTTGCATGGTATTGTTTTCCTGCCTGACGATGTACATGGTAAGATATGGATTTATTGGACTTACACCTGAAGTGAGAGCCGATGCCATTGTGTTGATCCTGATTCTTATTTTTTCCAGCATTGTGGCATTCATGTTGTTTCACACATTCAGTGGTATTCTGCGGTTCTCCTCTTTCGCAGACCTGATAAAGATCGTTTATGCTTTGGTGCCGGGTTACGGATTCTCCTATGCGGTCGTTATGATCCTGAAACTGTATCGCTCCTCTTTTCATCTGGATAATATCACCTTCATCTCTATTTTTCTTTTCAATATGTCCTTGATGATCTTTTCCCGGGTACTGACGAAGCAGGTATATGAATCTATTACGGGCAGGAGTGTAAAACCGGTCAATGTGTTTATCTATGGGACAAAAGAGGCCGGTATCAGCGTTGCAAAAGCGTTGAAGGGAAACCATGAATTTAATTACCGGATACTTGGATTTATTTCGGACGAAAGCCATATGGTAGGGAAAGAGTTGATGGGAATAACCATTCATGCCAATGACGAAACCCTTCTCAAAACATTGAAATATAAGAAAGTGAAGACCATCATCGTCTCACCGCAGCAAATGGAGGAAATAAAAAATTCAGAGCTTCTGAATACCTTTGTGGATAACAATATCTCGCTGCTCACCACAGTTCCCCTGAACGAATGGAATGGGGTCATGAGTAAGGAGCAGTTGAAAGATGTGCAAATAGAAGACCTTCTGCCGCGTGACCCGATTCACATTAACATGATGAAAATAGCTTCGAATCTTGAGGGTAAGCGTGTTATGGTGACAGGTGCCGCCGGATCGATAGGTAGCGAGATTGTCCGTCAGGTAGCCAAATTCAATCCCTACAGCATTATTCTTATCGATCAGGCCGAGACCCCTTTGCATGACATGAGGCGTGAGTTGAAAACAAAATGGAGAGAGATGCGCGCCGAGGTCTTTGTGGCCGATGTAAGTAATGTCAGCCGGATGGATAAGGTTTTTTCCAGAACATGGCCGCAATATATTTTTCATGCGGCGGCATACAAGCATGTGCCGATGATGGAGGACAATGTATCGGAATCGGTACAGACCAATATTCTGGGAACGAAAAACGTGGCAGACTTGGCCGTAAAATACAATGCCGATAAATTTGTGATGGTGTCCACAGACAAAGCGGTGAATCCTTCAAATGTAATGGGTTGCTCCAAAAGAATCTGTGAGATCTACGTGCAGTCTCTGGCAAAACATGTGGGGAAAACCGGAGAAAAAGCAACGCAGTTTATTACTACCCGCTTTGGAAATGTGTTGGGATCGAACGGTTCGGTAATACCCCTTTTTCGGGAGCAGATAAAGAATGGCGGCCCTATTACGGTAACCCATCCGGATATTATCCGCTATTTCATGACCATCCAGGAAGCTTGCCGGTTGGTGTTGGAGGCCGGGTCCATGGGAAAAGGCGGAGAGATTTATATATTTGATATGGGTAAACCGGTCAAGATACTGGATCTTGCCCAAAAGATGATCCGGCTCTCCGGTTTGGATAATATCAAGATAGAGTTTACCGGGCTGCGGCACGGGGAAAAACTCTATGAAGAATTACTGAACATAGCCGAACATACCAAACCTACGCACCACGAGAAAATCATGATCGCCGATGTCCGTGAGTACGAATATGAAGAGGTGAGCCAAAAAGTGGAGGCACTCATTCGTACTTCTTACGAATATGATGATATGCAGATAGTGAAGAAGATGAAAGAAATCGTCCCTGAATACCAAAGCATTAATTCTCCTTTCGAAGCAGTAGACAGGTTGCTGGAAAAGGTCTCCGAAAACGAAGAACTCGTCCCTGTCCCGAAGGATAAAGAGTAGACTATTCGCTACGTTGTGTATTGCACAAAGAAGTGTAATATCCTCCCTGTGCGTAGAGAGAGGAATGTTGTCCGGATTCCACGATCCGCCCATCTTTCATCACATAAATCTCATCTGCATTTTTGATGGTAGATAATCTGTGAGCTATCACAATGGTAGTCCTGTTCTTCATCAGTTTCTCCAGCGCTTCCTGTACAAGCCGCTCCGAATCGGTATCGAGTGCCGAAGTGGCTTCATCCAGTATCAGTATCTTCGGATTCTTCAGGATAGCTCGTGCAATGCTGATACGTTGGCGTTGTCCTCCCGACAATTTTCCGCCCCGGTCACCGATATTGGTATGGTAGCCGAACTCCGTGGCCATAATGAACTCGTGAGCATTGGCTATTTTCGCGGCATTGATTATTTCGCTTTTCGTGGCATTGGCAACCCCGAAAGCTATATTTTTATAGAAAGAGTCGTTAAACAGGATGGCTTCCTGGTTCACGTAACCCATCAGTGATCTCAGATCACTGATTTTCACTTCCTTTATGTCAACTCCGTCGATGAGGATATTCCCCTTTTGAATATCATAGAAACGTGGCAAAAGGTCTGCCATCGTTGATTTTCCAGAACCCGACTGCCCAACGAGAGCAATAGTTTTTCCTTTATCGATTTTCAGAGTTACTCCCTTGATAACCCAATCCGTTTCATATTTAAACCAGACATCCTTATAATTTATATAGGAGTTGAATGTAATAGGAACAGGCTGTGCCGGATCAGTGATTTTATTCTTGGCGGTTAATATTTTGTCGATACGTTCCATTGACGCCAGTCCGCGTTGTATGGCGTAGGCTGATTTAGAGAACTCTTTAGCCGGATTGATAATACTATAGAATATGGTCAGATAATAAATGAACGAGGCAGCGTCGATTATGCTGTTGCCCTCTAATATTAATGATCCCCCGAACCAGAGAACAACGGCAATAGTGATGGTGCCCAGCAGTTCGCTCATGGGATGCGCCAGTTGCTGTCTGCGTGCAATCCGGTTCGACATGCGCCTGAACACGTTATTCCCGGTATGGAATCTCTCGGATATCTTATTTTCCGCAACGAATGCTTTGATCACTCTCAGTCCGCTCAATGTTTCTTCCATTTGCGACATCAGTTCGCCCCATTTGTTTTGTGCCGCGAAGGAGCTTCTTTTCAGACTTCTACCCACACGTCCCATTACAAGCCCCATTACCGGCAGTACCACCATCACGAAGAGAGTCAGTTGCCAACTTAGTATCATCATGGTAATCAGGTAGATCAAAATGAGGATCGGATTTTTGAAAAGCATATCAAGAGAACTCATCACGGAGTTTTCGACTTCATTCACATCACCCGATACCCTGGAGAGAATATCCCCTTTTCTTTCTTCCGTAAAAAAGCCGAGCGGGAGGGAAAGTACCTTGTCGTTGATTTGGTTTCGAATGTCCTTTACCACACCGGTTCTTATAGGAATAAGGAAGTAGGATCCAAAATAGGCGGTCCCCGTTTTTAGCAATGTCATTACGATCAGAAAGGCTGCCAGCGTCATCAATGTGACGCTGCTCCCGTGCGTTTCGATGAGCTGTGTTATATACCAGTTCACATTATTGAGCAGGATGTTTACGAAAAGGTAGTCGGAGCTATCCCAGTTGATAAAGGAGAATGTCTCTCTGTTTGTTTTGAATAAAACCTGAAGAATAGGAATAAGGGTCGCAAGGGAAAAAACATTCAATATCGCCGTCAGAATATTGAAGATAAATGCCAGAAGAACATATTTCTTATAAGGAGATAAAAACCGTTTTAAGATATGGATAATACCTTTCATTTATGAATAAGTTTACTTGATTATGTTGTCGCAGATTTCGTACGAAGATACTTATAAAATGTGATTCTATGAGAAAAATTGCATCTTTTCACAAACTCTTCCGTGTCAACCCGCTTGATAAGTTTCTTTTTTCGATAGATTGTTGTCGTTCTCCCGTACATTTTCGAGAGAAAAGTCAACAGGGTATTTTTCCGGTTTCCCTCCAGTTTGTTCCTTTTTGCATGTTTTATTCTCTTGGAACGAAAAAAGAGTAAATTTTTTATTTAATGTAATTGGCTGAACATCTTCCCCTTTGCTGATATCTGAAAAAAGTAGCAGAAAAATTTTTCAAAAAACTTCGGATAATATTTGGAATATATAGGGGAAAGGTATTATCTTTGCACCCGCTTTCGGGACGGAAGTTTCGAGAGCGAGAAGAAAAGAAAGCGATCTTTAGGTAATTACATACACGTTAAAAGACAAAGCAGAGTATACAAGAGACGGGGGTTTATTTTTTTCGGGCGCTGCGAGCGCGGTGTATCCGTAATGAATGAATTCCGGTCAAATTGGTACCCGTTCAATAAATAGAGTGAGGGAGAAACCGTAAACGGGTTATCCCTCCGACACAGGAATAGAGAACAGATCGTGAATCCGGG
>JAIRSV010000124.1 GCA_031255275.1 Proteiniphilum sp. | reverse complement strand
ATCGTATGTGGAATGAAGCCAATGCAGTTTTCCGCCTTCCTCGAAATTCGGTTTGATCTTATCAAGATACTTTTTTAACGCTTTCAAAGTTCTATTATTTATGAGTTATATATTTTTCTATTGCGTAACGGGGGTGTTCACTCCATTTCCTTGCGCAGCTTGTCGAGTCCGGCACGCACAATACGTTGCAGTTCCAGTTTGGACGTGTCGACAAACTCGCACAGGGCGAAGTCTTCGGGCGCCACTTCGTATATGCCCAGCTGTTCCATTCTGTCGATATTGGACGCTATAATGGATTTGATGAGCTGTTCGGGATAAATATCCATCGGGAATACCTTATCGTATTCGCTGGAAACGATGATTGCTCTCGGGCCTCCCAGCAAGCGGGCGTCGAGACGATATTTTTTATTATAGGCGGGATAAGTGCATCCGGCGCTGTAACGTTTGGGCGAAAGGGACGCCCATCCAAAAATTTCGTGTATGTCATCGCCTTCGGGGATGACGGTCACCTGCGTATCATACGCGCGAAGTACGCCATCGGCATCTATCTTCCGGCCGGTGAGCGGATTTCCGCTGATATATCGCAGGGAGATGCCTTCCGTGACATTTCCCTTGAGGATTGATTTCAGTTCCGTACCGATCGGCATCCGGTAGTAGGCGGTCTGCTTCACTTCCGATCCGGTGAGCGCTACCGTGCGGGTCAGATCCGTAATTCCCTGATTGAAGAGGCGTCCGATCAGCGCTACGTCCGGAGCGTTCAGCGTCCACACGGTTTCGCCCCTGTTCACGGGTTTGATATGGTTGATCTGTACTCCCACATTTCCTGCGGGATGCGGCCCGTCGAATTGGGTAATCACTACATTCTTCGCGTGAAGCAATCCTTTGTTGGCTGTTTTCGCGCCGACTGAGAGATAGACTTTTCCGGCTGTCAGTTTCGACAGGGCGTCAAGTCCTGTCTGCAAGTCGGCTTCAAGGCCGTTCAGCATGAAATCGACAGAGGGGGCCAGCGGCGCGGTATTGAATCCGGTTACGAATATATCGCGCGGTTCTTTGTCGGGCACTGCCACTACGTCGAAGGGACGCTGTTTGATAAGGAACCAGAGACCTGCTTCGAGGATGGATTTCTTCGCCTCTTCGGCAGAGAGCGTGGCGACCTCTTTTTTACCGAAATCTTCATACCGGATTTCGCTGTCGGCTTTCACTTCGATGTAGAGGATACGCCGTTTTTCGCCGCGTTCAATGGCTGACACCACGCCGCTGACGGGTGACGCGAAAAGTATTTCGGGGTGATCCTTATCAAAGAGCAGGGGGGTTCCGGCCTTCACGGTATCATCTGCTTTAACGGCCAACTTGGGAGTAACGCCGTGAAAATCTTCAGGACAAATCCTCACATATTCACTCGCCACACTGCCTTTCAGCGTCTCTTCAGCCTCGCCGAGCAGCGGGATTTGCAAGCCTTTTTTAATTTTTATTCGATTAGCCATATAGTGTATTGTATAAATAACCTTACCTGTAATCTTCATGATCTGCTATTTCGTTACGCAATACGGAGATGCGGCAAACTTACCCGGAATGTTGTTTCCGTTAAGCGAGGGCAGAAACAGGGTTTGCGTTGGTTTTGCCGGGCATGGAGAGTGCGCGATAAAACTTGTAAACATTGATTATACCGTTGCTGGAAATAGTCTGATGAAATCGAAGGAACACCTCCTTCCCGGGCGCAAAGATACACTATTTCTCTCCAAAAAAGAAGAATTGAAAAGATTTTGAAGAAAAAATTCTCCAATCTGTTTCTGTGATACTTTTGACGGGGTTTTTCCGGGTTTTCAGGCGGGGAGGTCTTTTACTTTTCTTATATTCCGGCCATTTCGGGGTCGATCATAATGCGTCCGCAATATTCGCAGACGATGATTTTTTTGCCTAACTTGATGTCCATCTGTTTCTGAGGCGGTATTTTGTTAAAACATCCGCCACACGCGCCGCGCTGGATAGGTACAACTCCCAGGCCGTTACGGGCATTCTTGCGGATTCTTTTGAAGGCTGTGAGCAGACGGGGTTCGATGGTTGACTCGGTTCTTTTGGCTCTTTCGCGGATTTTTTCTTCCTGGGCTTTGGTTTCCGAGACAATGTCGTCCAGTTCTTTCTTTTTGTGTTCCAGATCGGAGGTTTTGTCTTTCAGCAGTCCGTTGGCGGCTGCGATCTGTTCTTTGATGAACGTTGATCGCTGTGCGTATTCGCGGATATGCTTTTCGGAGAGTTCTATCTCAAGTGTTTCGAACTCAATTTCTTTGGAGAGGTGGTCATACTCCTTGCTGTTGCGCACGTTTTCAAGCTGCTTGTTGTATTTTTCGATTTTCATTTTGCTGGTTTCAATCTTTCCTTTCTGCAGTTTTGTGTTCTCGTCCAGTTGTTTGAGTTCCAGTTCGAAGTTGTTGATACGTGTTCCCAGACCGGCGATTTCGTCGTCGAGGTCGGCCACTTCAAGCGGAAGTTCTCCGCGCAGGGTTTTGATCCGGTCTATTTCGGATAAGTTGGATTGCAGTTTGTAGAGGGATTTCAGTTTATTTTCTACCGAAGCTTCCTGGTCTGCGTTTTTTTTTCTTGCTGCCATAATTTATTCTGTTTATTGATTCTTTGTGCTGATAGCGTTCTCGACATGCCGGCGGTGATTTTCTTCCGACAGGTGTTTTCCCCTAATAAAAAATGCAGTAATCAAACGTCACTTCACGTTTTCATTACTACATTTCTCTGTAATCGCGGGAACAAGTCAGACCGCTCTTTTTACAGATATTTTACGGGGTTCGCGTCAAACGCCGATCTGTGTGGCGCAAAGGTAGGATATTTTTTCGAAATAAGATTGAAAAATATCTCTTTTGTACAGATTTCCGATTCGTAATGACCGACTGTTGCGAGCAGCAGACGTCCTTCCACATCATAAAAGTCGTTGTACTTTGCTTCGCCCGTAACAAAGGCATCGGCGCCATAGGCAACTGCCTGGGGGATAAGGAAGGCGCCGGCGCCGCCGCAAAGAGCCACATCGCGGATTTCTCTTCCCTGTATCTTTGAATGTCGTATGGCGGGTAAATTAAAAATGTCCTTCAGCAGGTATAGAAATTCCTGTTCGGGCAGAGGTTCGGGCAGGACGCCCACAACGCCGCTGCCATGTTGCGACCAGGGGTTGGCGATGGGATAGAGGTCAAACACCGGTTCTTCGTAGGGATGTACGGCCAGCAGTGCGCGGAGCGTCTCATCCCGTTTCATGACGGGTATCACGGTTTCTATTCTCACTTCCGGCTCGAAGTGGAGCCGGCCGACCTCTCCGACGTATGGAGCGGCGCCTTCTCCTGCCCGGAATGTGCCTTCTCCCGAGAGGTTATAACTGCAACTGTCGTAATTTCCGATATGCCCCGCTCCGGCATTGAAGAGGGCATTCCTCACACTCTCGGCATGTTGCTGCGGCACGGTGGTGACAAATTTCAGCAATGCGTTCTCCAGGGGTCGGAGGATTTTCACGTGCTGCAATTCCAGCATCTCGGCCAGCTTGAAGTTGACGCCTCCCCGGGCATTGTCAAGACTGGTATGCGCGGCATAGAGTGCGATGTCGTGCCGGATGGCCTGCATCATGCAGCGCTCTGCATAATTCTTTCCGGTGAGCGACCTGAACGGCCGGAAGGCGAGGGGGTGATGCGAGATGACAAGGTTGCATCCCAGGGATACAGCCTCTTCCATCACGTCATCGGTCACGTCAATGCAGAGCAGGATGCCGGTCACTTCCCGGTTCACATCACCCGTCTGCAATCCGCTATTGTCATACCCCTCCTGCAAGGGTAACGGGGCTACCTGTTCAATCGTCTGAATGATCTCTTTTATTCTCATACCTGAAATTTTTGCCGAATATAACTGTGCCGGCGGTTTCGGGATGCCGGCAGCACAGCTGCACTTCTGAGGGTATCAATACCGCCGGCATATTTTCTTTCCCGTTAACATGCCGCCAAAGATACGGAAGAATTTTGAATTTTTTGCCGGCGCGAAATGCCGCTCTTCAGCCGATATTTCGGGTAAATGATCGGCAGTTATCCGGTAGCCATTCGATCACTGGGCGCTCCGTGAAAAATGCGAACAGCAAAAAAAAACAAAAATTTACCGCTCCGAAAGCTCTTTTTTACAAAAAACTTCCTTACATTTGCAAACGCTTCACAGCGTTTGAGAAGCGCATAATCATATACATATTAAATCCCTTGCAAAATGACAGTTCGGAAACAACATATTCTCCTTCGCGGGAACCGGCTTCGCCGGCTTCGGCAACTGTCTGAAATACAGGGTTTTACCCCCCCCCCCACAAATCGCTGGAAATCAGCTGATTAAGCTTTCGCCCTCCGCAGACACTCTGCCGCGCAGGGAAGACGGCTCTCTTCATATCCACCATATTTCGGGAAGCATCCCCGGACAGTTTGGAGGTTCCCATGAACTTTTTGGGAGCTCCCATGAACTTTTTGGGAACCCCCATGAACTTTTTGGGAGCTCCCATGAACTCTTCGGGAACCCCCATGAACTCTTTGGGAGCTCCCATGAACTCTTCGGGAACCCCCATAAACTTTTTGGGAACCCCCATAAACTCTTCGGGAACCCCCATGAACCTTCCGGGAACCCCCATAAACTCTCCGGGGGCTTCCGACTCTCTCACAAAAAACAAACCGGATCCTTTTTCGCACAAATTATTCTGTTTACTAATCTATTAAATTGAAAATTTATGAACAAAGGACACGATTTCATATCAAGTAACGACGCGGTGTTCGACGGCTGGCAGAAGAATCTACTTCAAAAGCTTGTGGTAACAGGAACTCTGGCAAGCTGGAACATTCCGCAGCAGGCTTATGACGATCTGCTGCCCGCGCAGGCGGAGTGGGACGTTCGTTATGCCGCCGCCAAAAATCCAAACGACCGGACTCACGCTCAGGTGACGGCCAAAAATGAAGCGCGCAAAACCTTCGAAGGCGTTCTGCGTACATTCATCAAGGCCTATCTGACCTACAATCCCAAGCTGACCGACGACGAACGCGAAGTGCTGGGATTGCCGGTACACAAGAAGAGACGGACACCCGCCCCGGTACCCGAAA
>JAIRSV010000098.1 GCA_031255275.1 Proteiniphilum sp. | reverse complement strand
GGATTTACGGCAAACGAGAGTATGCCGTCTATTCGTTTTTCGATGGCGAGTTGCAATACGGCTTCTTTGTCCATAATGCTCAGATTGCAGTATTCATCCGAGTATTTGTGTGCGATGTTATCGGGCAGATAGTCGCAGGTTATCACATAGTAACCCAGTCTGTGGGCGGTTTTGATAATGGCTATCAGGTAATGTATTCCTCCCAGCAGCAAGAGTCGCTTTTGCTTTTTTTCTTCCATTCTGTTATTATTTTATTCTGTTATTATTTTGTAAGTCATCTCTACTTCTTTCAAGCTCTTTCCTGCAAAAAAAGAGGTGGCGAAAGTGCCGTATCTGTTGATCGTTTTTTGTGTATTGATGTTTCTTGAAATATTCAGGAAAATATCCGGGTCTGGTATCCCAGACAGCGGTATCCGTTGGCGGCAGATTCTTTGTCGATGCTCTTCACCCATTCGGCAACGCCGCCGATTTCCCGTTTCACCCAGTTGCAGATGCTGACGGTGATACCGTATTTCGAAGCAATTTCCCTGATTAATGCCAGTTTTTCGGCACATACGCGGCGATCGGGCGCCAGACGGGAGCGTTGCTTGATGTGTCCTAAATTGCTCTCCTGAAGGTAGGGATAAAAAAACTCGCCGATTTTATCCGGATCATAATGGTTGATGTATTGTGCTACCAGCACGATATTCTTTATTTCTGCTGTGAAAAATTCCGGTTTTATATTCTTTACTCCTGCTCGGGAGAGTGTTTGCATGTATTCCGTTATTGATTTGCGCGTCAGGTAGGGCAGGAAGAGGGGCTGGCAAAGTACGGACTCGGCATAGATCCCTCTGCGGCGACACTCTTTCAGTGTTTCCATGCGTTCTTCGATACTTGCTACATTCGGTTCCAGAATATCGCGCAGATATTGCGGCATAATGCCTACGCTGCCGTTTACCTGTATTTTGCTTCCGATTTTCGCCATGATGTCGAATATATTTTCGCCGTTGTGCCGGATGCCGAAGTGTGCCGGCCCGCCTTTGGAGGCTATAAAAATACGTATGCCGGAGTGTGGGTTTTTCTCGAAATGGGTTGCAAAGGTGCGCATTATATTATGTGCCATTCCGTTGCTGAGATGTGTTTCGGAAAAGGCTTCCGTTTTGGGTGAGAAGTAGTAATAGATTTGGCGGTCTTTGTTGCGTTCCAGCGAGTTTTTCAGTTTCTCGCAATAGTTTGTGTAAAGCTGTATGCCTTTCACATGTTTGCCGTCTGTCACCAGGCAATACTGGCAGCCGGCGGCGCAGGATCCGCCTGAGGGGGAGACTTCCAGTACGTTTTTCGGGCAGATGCCGGTGTAGTTATGGATTTCCAGTTCTTCGTCGGGATTGCAGAGAACTTCTTCGTAGCGTTTTTCCGGTGTAAGGGTGCGTTTCCGGTATAATGCATTATACCATTCATATCCTGTCGTCAGCTCGTCTTTTACGGTGTCGAGGAGGGGATAGTCTATGCCCCGGTTATGCAGCAGGGCGGCTGTGATTTTGATGGGTTCAAAATTTTCCAGATCATAACAGATCGTTCGTTCTCTGAGGATTTCAAAATATTGCATGTCGGATTGTTGCTTGTTTTTGTTTCGTGAAAAATATTCGGCACATTATGTTTTTTCAAATCATCCCGCTTTTTTGTTTCTGACTTTCATTGCTGTCATTTTTCCGGTTTTGCTGAGGCGGGATTTTCTCAAAATCACATTGTATGGCAAAGAAAACAAAAAAAGTGAAGCGGGCAAAGGGTTGTGCCGGGAAATCGTCTTGATGATCTGTCTGCTTCGGGCAGGTGTGTCGGTTTTGCCGTCGGGGGTGGATCCGGTGGTAGCGGGGGACGGGGTGAGGGGGGGCGGGGGGGATAAAATAAGACACCCCGAAGGGTTTCACCCCGGGGTGTCCGCTTGTTATGGTAAGTCAAGCAATCCTTCCTGCGATCAGTTATATGCGGCTATTTCCTCGTTTGTGTAGGCGGCTCTCTTCGAGAAGAAGAAAATCGCGAATGGAATGAGCAGCAGTATTATTGCCCAAAGGATATTCGTTATCAGCGTGCCTTTTTTCATATTATTCACGTAGATATGTCCTAACATTCCTTCAAAAACCAGCACTACGCCGATAATGAGGTTTGCGTTGGAGGTTGTTCCCGCCAAAAAGGGTATGGCTAAAAAGGCTACGCCTGTAAGCATTACCAGTACTCCGATGTATTTTGCTATTTCTTTCATGAGTGTATAATATTTTGTTTCTGATTTTGTAGCGCAAATAAACACAAAATTCAACAAACATGAAAATAAATCGGGATAAAAATTTTGTATTCGGTAAAAAATTGGATTTTCAGGATAAAAAACAGTTTTTGATTGCTTTATCAATGCTCAAAATGTATATTTTTGTGAAAAATTTTTCGTCGACAGGGATGGGGTCGGATATGACCGGCTCTCTTGCTGTGAATCGGCGGGAAATCCGTATTTTTTTGAAGTCTAACTCATAACTAAAGTTGTATGGCGGTGAAAAATATATTTGTTTTTTTGTATCAGTGGCTCTTTTTTGTGCCTGTTTTTATTTTGCTGACTCTCATCACGGCGCTGACGGTGATACCGATGGCGTCGCTCTTCGGGAGCAGGTTTTGGGGGTATTATCCTCCCAAGTGGTGGTCGAGGCTGACTTGCTGGCTGGCTTTGTGCCGGATACGGACGAGTGGTCATGAGAATCTTGATCCCGGACAGTCTTATATTTTTGTGGCGAATCATCAGAGTGCTTTCGACATTTTTCTGGTGTATGGTTTCCTGAACCAGAATATCAAATGGATGCAGAAGCCGGGCTTGCGGAAGATTCCGTTCGTGGGCTTTGCTTCTGAGAAGGCGGGGCATGTGTTTGTCGACAATTCGAGTCCCAAGGCGCGGGCGGCTTCCATCAAAAGGGCGAAGGAGCAGATTGTGGAGGGGGTTTCGATGGTGATTTTTCCGGAGGGTGCCCGTTCGAAGGACGGGAAGTTAGGGCGCTTTAAGCGGGGTGCTTATCTTGTGGCTCATGATATGAATTTGCCGGTGGTGCCGTTGTCGGTCAACGGTGCGTATGATGTGCTGAGGAAGGGGAGCTTTCGTCTCAGGCCGGGAAGGATGGAGCTTGTGATTCACAAGCCTGTACCGACGGAATCTCTTTCGGAGGCGGAGTTGTCTGCTTTGATCGGGCAGACGAAGAGGATTATCCGTTCCGGATTATGGGAGAAGTACCGGGAAGTGGAGAGTGGTGAGTGGTTGGCGGAAAATGGAAAATCGAACCGTCGGATACCTTTGTGACCTGTCAGAAATCATTGTGATTCGTCAGAAATCATTGTGATTCGTCAGAAATCATTGTGAATGGCCGGAAATCATTGTGATTCGTCAGAAATCATTGTGAATCGTCAGAAATCATTGTGATTCGTCAGAAATCATTGTGAATCGTCAGAAATCATTGTGAATCGTCAGAAATCATTGTGATTCGCCGGAAATCATTGTGAATGGCCGGAAAAAAATGCTGTTTAGCGGATTACTTATGCTGTGGAAAACGGTAGTCTGACTGCGCTGTCGCGCACCGGAAGAGGGTTTCTCTGCGCTGAAACAGGGGGGTTCCTCTTCACGGCGGGCGCAGCGGGTGTATAGCTGTTGAATATTGTTTTACGGGACGGTTCCGCCGTACACGGGAAATGCTGATATTCTTAATCGCGCAGCTCCCATGGGTATAAGCGTGAGGGTGTCTGTCCCTTCTTCAAAGCGCTGACGCTCTTTGATGGGGAGTTCTGCGGTGAGACCGTGAGGGTCTGTCCCCCACCCGATCAGCTTCTTCCCTCTGGCGCGGAACGTGAGGGGGACGCTGTCGAGCGTGAAGGGCTGATCGTCGGAGGGCCATGCGGTGGTGATTTTCTCGAAATTCTCCTCCGGCGGCAGCGAGTCGTCTATGACCAGGGCATAATTCCAGTCACTTTCGGGGTAGATCTCAAAGGAGGGCCACTGTGCGGGGTCGGCGCCTTCCTGCCATTTGGAGTCGCCGATGGCTGTCTCTGTGCTGCTTACTTTTTCGTAGCGTTCGTCGATCTTCAGCGAGAGCGTCAGCGGGCCGTAGTGGATGCTGCGGCTGTCCTGGTTGACGTGCCAGACGGTTTGCGAAAGCTTCATGGGCAGGTGGATGATGATCTGGTCGTCGTCCTGCCATTCGCGTTCGATGCGGACATATTTCCCGTTGGTCAGCTTCGCGCCGGCTTCGACCTCGACGCCGTTGACGGTGAGCGTGGGGGTGTGTGTCCAGGTGGGAATCCGGAGGTAGAGGGGAAAGGTGACTTTCGCGGGGGTTTTGAGCCTGAAGCGGATGGATTCTTCAAAGGGATAGGCTGTTTCTTCGATAATTTCCAGGGTTTTGCCGTCTGCTACCTTCACGCTGGCGCGGCACGCTCCGTAGATGGCGGCGGCGATGCCGCCGTCGGGGGTGGCCAGGATGAGGTGTTCGATGAAGTAGGGCCATCCCTGTCCGTGATTGTGCTGGCAGCAGCGGCTGCTGAAGGGGTTCATGGCCAGGAAGGGGCCGTGGTTGTCGATGCCGGGATGGTGGTTCTCGGCGTCGCTGACGGTGTGGTTGGGGGCGGTGAGGTAGCGGAGTGACTTGAGGTCGGGCATCAGGGCGGCGGGATAGGAGTTGAATGTTACTTCTTCGCAGTGTTCGGCCCAGAAGGGGTCGCCGGTGATTTGCAGCAGGATTTCGTCGGAGGCCATCTGTTCTACGAATCCGCAGGTTTCGGTGCCTTGACGCGGGTCGATGTATCCCATGCGGGCGTTTTCGTCGGCGCCGAACATGCCGCCGGGGACTTGTCCGAAGGTGTTGCGGATGAGGTGGTGTACGTTGTAGGTGGCCATCAGGTCGGTCGAGTCTTTCGAGAGTCTGTAGTAGGTGGCCGGTTCTCTGAAGCTTTGGGCGATGTTGACGTTGTGCCAGTTGGGCAGCGTGGATCGCCGGCGCCAGTCGGCCGTGTTGCGGTCGGTCTTTTCGGCCAGCTCAAGCAGGAAGGTGTCGCCGGTGATGTTGTAGAGCCAGAAGATGCTCAGGAGGTTGTCTCCTCCGCGGCTGTTTTCCCAGTAGTCTTCGAGGAACATGTCGTCGGGGAGGGTCAGCTGCCAGCGGAAGTAGGCGGTCATGAGGTCTATCACGCGCGGGTCTTCCGTATATTCGTAACGGGATTGCAGGCACCAGAGCATGATCATGTTGCCCCAGAGGTCGGGTTTGCCGTTCTTCTCGATGCGGGGGCCGAAGTAGCCGTCGTCCTGCCGGCTGGCGAAGACGGCTTCGAGCCACGTCCCGGCTTCGGCGATCATCTCTGCGTCGTCGAGTATGCGGGCCATGTTGCCGTAGCCTTTCAGCCAGTAGGGGACTTCTTCCCAGCCATAGTCGGTGCCGGTGCCCAGCCAGGCGTTGTTTTTTCTGTCGAGCCAGGCGCTTATTTCGCTCAGGCGGCCGTTGAGTCCGTCTTTCTGCAGGAGGAGCATCTTGCGGAGCCATCCTTCGGGCTTTACGGCGCCGACGGGGAGTTTGATGAAGTGCCGGGGCTGCAGGGGGGGCCTGTCGGATATATAGTTGGTGTTTGTGCCGCCGGTGTTTGGCCGGTCGACGATGGTGACCTGCGCGGAGAGCGGTCTGATGCTGAGGAGCAGGAGCAGGAGGATTATCGGGAGTTTGCCTGTTTTCATCATATTTCGTTTTTATTCCATTTGTTTTCGAGCATTTTCAAAAAATATCCTCCTACGACGGCGCGTGCCTTGAAGCCGGTTCTTTCGGCCGTCACCGTGTCGTGCCAGTCGCTGAGGGGTACGCGTGTGGGGGTTTCGTCTGCGTATTTGTATACGGGGTCCGTCAGTGCGTCAAAATCGCTTCTTTCGCCTGTGAGGGTGGCTGTCCAGAGGATCCAGTCTGATTTGGTGTAGGTGCGGCGGATGTCGAGCGGCAGGCCGTATTCGTTCTGCTGTGTGAGGTAATACGCCATTTCGCGGCGGGCGATTTCGGGGTCGAAGAGGTTGAATCCCAGCAGCCGGTCCCAGACCATGTTGTATTTTTGACTCCAGGTGCCTGTCTTGTCGAAGGTGAGCTTGTAGTGGTCGCCGTCGCGCGCCATCGTTTCCCACTTCACGGCCATTTCGGAGGCTATGGCGAGGTATTTTTCGGCGGTGTCGGTCTTGCCCAGCATCGAGGCCAGTTTGCTGTATGAGGCTATTCCCATGATGGCTTTGACCGAGAGGTTGGCGTTGTGGGCGAAGTGTCCTGCAAAGTCGTCGGTGCAGAGCTGGTTTTCGGGATCGAGTCCCTCTTCTGCCAGATAGTCTGTCCAGACGGTGAGCACGTCCCAGTGTCGGGCGGCGTAGTCGGCGTTTCCTTCCGTCCGGGCGATGGCGGCTGCGAGTATCAGCATGTTGCCTGACTCTTCCACGGGCATGTCTCCGCCGTAGGTCTGTCCGTTGGCGAGGGGATAGGTGCCTACGTCGTGTGCGGCGAAGGGTTTTGTCCACCTTCCGCTTTCGCTGTAGTGGAAGATGTGATTCATGAGTCCTTTGGCCAGTTCCGGATTGTAGAGGAGGAAGAGGGGTGAGGAGGGATAGGTGATGTCTACGGTGCCGATGGAGCCGTTGCTGTTGTTTTCTTTGGAGAAGAGGAGCAGTGTTCCGTCGTCGTCCTTCACCAGCTTGTGCGCGGCGATGGCCTGGCGATATGCCAGTGCGGTCAGTTCGGCATACTTCCAGCCGCCGGCTTCTTCGGCGTCGGCCAGCATGGTGCGGTTGAAGTCGTCGCAGCGCTGCATGACGGAGGCGTAATCGGTTTCCGCGCTTCCGAAGGCTTGAAAAATGTCTGTCTTGCCGTCGTTTGTCCAGTAGCCTTTCAGGTTCTTCCCGAAGTATTGTATGGAGTATACGTCGTCGTAGCCCAGCATCATGTAGCCGGCTTTCTTTTCGGACGTCACATCGCCCATGTCGCGGCTGTAAGCCAGCACCGTCATCTCCTTCGTCATATTGGGGGAGGGTTTTCCGGACGAAGCTTCGGCGACCCGTCCGGTTGCCTCAAAAGCTTCCTTCGTATCCCAGTAACGGCCGAAATGGAGGTCGGCGCCGTCATTTTCCGTGCCGGTCATGTAGAAATAGCCCCAGTCGATCCGTATGTCGTCGCCCTTCTTCCGGAGGACGGGCTGTTCTACGGTGCCGGTCTTGAGGAAGACTCTTCCCTCTTTCTCGATCCTCACGAAATCGACCGGCTGACTGTCTTCGTTGACGGCCCACTGGGGGGTGGCTTCGAAATAGATTTGCACGCTGTGCGAAGCGTCGTCCTTCGACTTTGCCTGGTAGGAGACGTAGCTCACCGGACGCGAGAGGAGATCCAAATCGTCCGGCAGCAGGGGCGAGGTGAAGATTACATCCAGTTCCACCGGGCCGCAGTCGAACGTATAGACGGTCCGGGTGGGCAGCACGCTTACCGATTTCTGCTCGGCGGTACGCGCGAACGAGGGTTTGTCTTCCTCCTTCTCATAGAGTCCGAAGTCGACGTAGGCGCCACCCGTCCTGTTGTGTCCGTGCGCCGTGATAATGTTTTCGCCCTTTTTGAGCGAGGCTTTCGCTTCGCCCGAAAGTTCCTCACGCACGTTGTACTTCCAGGCATATCCGGTCTCCACGACCCGGATGCCGTTGACGAACAGTTCAAAGTCGTCATCGTGCGAATAGTGCAGGTAAACGGTTTTGTCGTCCAAATCTTCGTCCAGGGTGAATGTCCGTCTCACCCAAATATCCTTCGTCTGCCAGAGGGTCGAGAGGTTCGGTTCGTCAGGCGTGCCGAAAGCTGACTGTCCCTCATTCCAGGCAGCGTCGTCAAAGTTGAGATTCTTCCAGGCTTCCCCCTGCGGTTCGGTAAAGGTATACCTGCCCGTCCAGCTCTCTTCGCGGACGGTCGACAGCAGCGGCTTCAGCGGCAGATTTTCCTTTCCCATGAAGCGGTACGTATCACCGTCCACCCTCAGCACGCCCAGCAGCGGAAATTCCCGGTCAGTCCAGTGTCGCGGCTGGTCGTCATACAGCCTGTCGACATACGACCAGGCGTTGAAATAGGGGTCGACCGTGACCAGCGGATACGCCGGCGCGCGAAGGCGGGTGACAAGATCGGTGGGTATTACGGGGACTTCCTTACCGGTATTTCTTTCACCGCCGGTGCAGGATGTCGCGAAAAAGAGCGTCAGTAACGCTGAGACAAGAGATAATTTGATTCTAATCATTTTCTTTACTTTTAAATATTACACATTATAGATTATACATAGCAGGTTTCCGAACGGTGAAAAAAATCGGCGTATCATCCGTACCTTTCGCAAACCTTTCGGCAAAGAACCGTTTTTATTTGCAATTTCCATAAAACAAACGTCCCAAAATAGGTAAAAAACCGGTCAAATGTTCATTTTCACTGTTTTTTCCCTCATTTCGGCCGGTGCTTCACATTATTCTATGGCTTTTTCTTCCCCCGACGCGGAGGATTCCGGCGCTCTGCCGAAATTCCTTTCCACCGGCGCTCTGCACCGAACAGCCTCAGAATAACGCGAAGCGCAGCGGACGGACAATTGGAAATTAATTTGTTTCTTTGCAGCGACAAACATCATCTGAATAAAACATGCAACGGAAAATTCGCATAAAAGATATTGCCGCAATGTCAGGCGTTTCGGCCGGCACGGTAGACCGGATACTGCACAACAGGGGAAACGTCTCGGAAGAAGCGCGCATGGCCGTGGAAGAGGTGCTGAAGAGAGTCAGCTACAAACCGAATATCCACGTTTCGGGCCTGTCGCTGAAGAGAAAGTACAGGGCGATCATCACAACTCCCGACGCCCTGGAGGGGGAATACTGGGAGAGCATTCACTCCGGCATCAGACATGCACTGGAGGAGTTCGAGAATATCCGGGTGGAATGTCAGGTACATACCTACAATCAGTACGATATTTATTCCTGCCGCGAGGTCTACGGCCGGATCGGGGGGATGGCCTCCGATGCCGATGCGGTTATTATCGGCCCCACGTTCAAGAAGGAGACCGTCCGCCTGTGCCGGCGCCTCGGCGATAAGGGGATTCCCTATCTCTTTGTCGATTCCCCGCTGGAGGAGACGACTCCCCTCTCCTTCTTCACGTCCGACCATTATGTCTGCGGCTACCTGCTGGCCAGGCTGATTACGTCGATCACCCCTCCCGGCAGCGACATAGGGATGCTGCAGGCGATGAGAAGGGGCGACGAAAGCGCCAACACGAGCGTGCTGAGGAAACAGGGTTTTGACGATTATCTGGCGGAACGGAAGATCCCGAACGCCATACGGAAAATGCTCTTCAGCGCCACGGAACCCGAAAAGTCTGACGATCTGCTGGCACAGTTCTTCCGCACCTACCGCAATATCGGCGGAGTGGTAGCGCTCAATTCGCGCGGCGGGATCGTGGCGGACTATTTTTCCAGAAACGGCATCAGCGACATAAAGCTGGTTTGCCTCGACCTCACGGCGACCAATGCGCAGGGACTGCAAAACGGCAGCATTGACTTCCTGATCGGACAGGAGCCGGAACACCAGGGCTTCCTGGCGATGAAGACGCTGATTGAATATCTGGTGTATCGCAAGCCCGTGAGGGTGGAAAATTATACGCAGCTCGACATTCTGACCCGCGAGACCGTCGGGTATTACAACCGGTTTAACTTTGCACCGTGAATTCCACTCCCTCCTCCCGTCCGAGGAGTATCATCCTGACCGGCTCGACCTCGCCGTCATTCAACCTGGCGGCCGAGGAATATCTCTTCTCACAAAGGGAGGACAATTTTCTGCTGCTTTACGTCAACGCTCCCTGCGTGGTCATCGGATCCAATCAGGCGGCGCTGAACGAGGTTGATCCGGATTTCTGCGCCGGACACAGTATCCCGATCCTGCGGCGACTGTCGGGCGGAGGGGCTGTGTATCACGATACCGGAAATCTCAATTACAGCTTTATCGGCGGGAAGACGGGGGATCCGCTCGGCGGCCGCTTCCTCGATCCCGTGACGGAGGCGCTTCACGCCCTGGGCGTTCCCGTCGCGGCGGGAGTGCGGAAAGATCTGTGGCTCGAAGGGTGCAAGGTGTCGGGGACGGCCTCTCACCTGTCTCGCGGGCGGGAGATGCACCACGGTACGCTGCTCTATGATGTCGATCTGCGGATGCTCTCCGGCGCGCTGAACCCCGGACGGCGACGGGACGCGACCGGAAGGGCGACGCCTTCCACGCCCAGTCCCGTGCGGAACATCCGTCCGTATCTGGAAGCACGGGGGTATGCTCCGGAGGCCGGACGGTTTTTCCGTCGGTTAGCCCGTCAGCTCGGACTGCCGGAGGGTGTGAACTCTGCCGTCACTTTCGGCGATGAAGAGAGGGCGGGGACAGTGGCGCTGCAGCGGGAGAAGTATGCGCGGCGGAGCTGGAATTACAGGATGTGACTGCTCCTTTCACCCCTTCATCCGGCTGTTGACCGTATAACCGTCCCTGCCGGGTAGCCCTTTCGCGAAAGCGTTTCACTATTTTTTCCGTTATCACATAATTCTTCTGATCCCACGCGGGCGCAATCAGCAGTTCTTTGGGTGACTGTGACGTGAATCGCTCAATACAGATGTCCGGCTTCAGCCGTTCGGCGAAGTCTACGCACAGATCGACGTACTCATCCGGCGAGAAGAGGTGAAACGATTCGGGCTTTAACCGGAACTCTTCTGCCATAACCGTCCCTTTGATGATTTGCAGCTGATGCAGTTTCAACGCCGTCAGAGGAAGACGGGATAGCGTGCCGGCATGGGAGAGAATTTCGTCCGTGGTCTCGCCCGGAAGTCCGAGTATGACATGGGCGCCGGTTGCAATATTCCGTGCGGCCGTCTTCCGGATCATCTCTGCCGACTCTTCGTAGCTGTGCTGCCGGTTTATCCTGTCCAGTGTTCTGTTCAGCGTCGACTCCACGCCGTATTCCAGCATGACGAATGTCTTTTTGCCGAGCGCTTCGAAACAGTCGAGCAGCGCGTCGGGTACGCAGTCGGGACGGGTACCCACGATCAGCCCGACGACGCCGGGACAGGTGAGTGCTTCTTCATACCTGGCGATAAGGGTTTCCGGATTGCCGTACGTGCCGGTGTAGGACTGAAAATAGGCCAGGTATTTCATCTCCGGGTATTTGCGCGAGAAGAAGGTTATGCCATCGTTCATCTGTTCGCGAACGCTTCGGGAAGGGTTGCCGTATCCGGGGCTGAAGCTGCGGTTGTTGCAGTAGGTACATCCGCCCCGACCTTTGCTGCCGTCGCGGTTGGGACAGGTGAAGCCGGCGTTGACGGAGATCTTCTGTACTTTGAAGGGGAATATTGTCCGGAGAAATTCTGCGAAATCGCGATATGGTTTTTGGGGATTCATGCCTGTTTTCTGTAATAACTGCAAAGATAGGGAAAATAGGTGACGGGGGTGGAGGGGTGGATTTTCTTACATCGGGGTGCCTGACTGTTCCGGAAAATAAAAAAGACTGCCCGGAGAATATGTTCCCGGACAGTCTTTCACATTGTGTATGGCAAAATATGCTTATTCCGCTTCGGGTCTTTCCGTTTCGGGATTTTCCGTTTCGGGTTTCGGAGCTTCGGCGGTTTCGGCCCTGTCGTCGGCGATGGCTTCCGGCACATTCGCTTCTTCGGCGGGTGCGTCGGCGGTGGCTTCGGCGACTTTCACTTCGGCGGTTTCTGCTGCGTCGGCGGTTTCTGCTGCTTCGGCTTTCACTTCGACGACTTCGGCTTTCACTTCGGCGGCTTCGGCTTTCACTTCGGCGGCTTCGGCTGCTTCGGCTTTCACTTCGGCGACTTCGACTTTCACTTCTGCTGCTTCAACTTTCACTTCGACGGCTTCGGCGGCTTTCGCTTCGACGGGGGTGACGGTTTCGGCTTTCACTTCGACGGTTTCGGCTTTGGCGTCGGTGGCGTCGGATGTGGCGTCGGCTGTGGCGTCGGCGGATGTGGCCTTTGTTGCTTCGCTTCTGGTTTTTGTTTTCGCAGTTTTGACTCTGCCCGGTTTCTGTTCGGCTTTGGCTTCGGCGGCTCTGGCGATGCGGGCTTCCCGGGCGGCTTCTTCCTGTTTTGCCTTTTTATTGAGGGCTTCCAGTTTCTGGCTGTCGAACTTTTCTTTCAGTGCGGCCAGTTCTTCGATGTCTCCCAGCGTGGTTTTTTCCATTACCGGGGTGGTGGATGCGGTGTCGTTGCTGCTGTCTTTGCGTCCGGGGCGTTTGATGCTTTTTTTCCGGGCGGTATCTCCGGTTTTGTCTTCGTGGATGCGGCTGTGGGAGACGATGATGCGTTTGGAGTCTTTGTTGAATTCGATGACTTTGAATTCCAGTTTTTCGTCCAGTTGTGCCTGCGAGTTGTCTTCCTTCACGAGGTGCTTGGGGGTGGCGAATCCTTCCACGCCGTAGGGCAGGGAGATGACGGCGCCTTTGTCGAGCAGCTCGATGATGGTTCCTTCGTGGATGGAGCCTGTGGTGAAGATGGTTTCAAACACGTCCCAGGGGTTTTCTTCCAGTTGTTTGTGACCGAGGCTCAGGCGACGGTTTTCTTTGTCGATGTCGAGTACCTGTACTTCGATGGGGGCGCCGATTTCGGTTACTTCGCTGGGGTGTTTGATTTTCTTTGTCCAGGAGAGGTCGGAGATGTGAATCAGTCCTTCCACGCCGTCTTCGATTTCGACGAAGGCGCCGAAGTTGGTGAAATTGCGTACGGTGGCGGTGTGGGTGCTGCCGACGGGGTATTTCTGTCCGATATTTTCCCAGGGATCGGGTTTCAGCTGTTTGACGCCGAGGGACATTTTACGTTCTTCGCGGTCGAGGGTGAGGATGACGGCATCCAGGTCTTCGCCGACGGTCATAAATTCCTGTGCGCTGTGAAGGTGTTGTGTCCAGCTCATTTCCGAGACGTGGACGAGGCCTTCTACGCCGGGGGCTATTTCGACGAAGGCGCCGTAGTCGGCGATGACGACTACTTTTCCTTTGACGATGTCGCCTACTTTGAGGCTTTCGCTCAGCGAATCCCAGGGATGGGGGGTGAGCTGTTTCATGCCGAGGGCGATTCGTTTTTTCTCGTTGTCGAAGTCGAGGATTACGACGTTGATTTTGTCATCCAGTTTCAGGACTTCGTCCGGGTGCTGGATGCGGCCCCAGGAGAGGTCGGTGATGTGGATGAGGCCGTCTACGCCGCCCAGGTCGACGAAGACGCCGTAGGTGGTGATATTTTTGACGAGGCCTTCGAGGACTTGTCCTTTTTCGAGTTTGGCGATGATCTCTTTCTTTTGCTGTTCGAGTTCTTCTTCGATCAGGGCTTTGTGGGATACTACGACGTTTTTGTATTCGGGGTTGATTTTGACTACTTTGAATTCCATTGTTTTGTCGACGAATATGTCGTAGTCACGAATGGGTTTCACGTCTATCTGCGATCCGGGGAGGAAGGCTTCGATGCCGAATACGTCGACGATCATACCGCCTTTTGTGCGGCATTTGATGTATCCGTTGATTATTTCGTTGTTTTCGAGCGCGGCGTTGACCCTGTCCCAGGAGCGGGAGGCGCGTGCTTTTTTGTGTGAGAGGATCAGTTGTCCCTTTTTGTCTTCCTGGCTTTCGATATATACTTCCACTTCGTCGCCGATCTTCAGGGAGGGGTTATATCGAAATTCGGTCATTGAGACTACGCCGTCTGATTTGTATCCGATATTTACGACTACTTCGCGTTTGTTCATGGAGGTTACGGTGCCTGTCACCACCTCTTTATCGTTGATTTTGTTCAGGGTACTGTCGTAACTTTCGGTAAGCTTTTCTCTGCTTTCCCGGCTGTAGGATTCTCCTTCGGCATAGGCGGCCCAGTTGAAATCTTCTATTGGAGCCACATTGTTTACATTTTCCGTCATTTGTTGTGAATAATAATTTTCAATTAAATATGTGAGACATTATGTTGTTAAAAAACGGTGCAAAGGTAGTCTGTTTTTTATTAATAACCAACTATTTCGGAAGTGGAAAGTGGAAAGTTCATGTGATGATGCTTCATTAATGGAAAGTTGACAGTTGAAAGTTGAAAATGTTGCGTAGCCCGTACCGGAGAAGCGGAAACAACCAGCTCGGGGAGCGCCCGAGTGGCAAGGGGCGGGAGCACCCGCCCCGACGAACGATAAAGAGAACAGGGCAAGGCATGGCCTTGCCCTGTACATTATATATATGGCCGTCGCGTAGCGACGGTATGTTGTTGGTAGAGCAATCACATAAATCACAGTGCAGACAATTAGCAAAGAAATCCGCTCCCAGAGCGCGATAGCGCAAGCTCCCCTCTTGAGAGGGGGTTGGGGGTGTGTCACGAAGAGGCAATGTAACAATGCGCTATCGC
>JAIRSV010000073.1 GCA_031255275.1 Proteiniphilum sp. | reverse complement strand
TGCCTCTTTGTCTACGATTTTAGCGGCAATATCCCTCTGACAACCCATCGCGTCTATGGTTACTATGCAGCCTTTGAGCACGAGTAAGTCCGGCAGGCGGGGAATAGCGGTGATCTCATTCGATTTTTCATCCACTTTTATCTCACCCAGGGCGATATGATTCTCCTGCGTCCGGGCGATGAAACTTTTCTCCGGTTCTTCCGGCTCCAATGCAGAGAATACACGGTTAAACGTATCGTGGGAAGGTAGGCCTCCCGGCAGGCGAAGGAATGTTTTCAACCACTCTTTTTTTGCCTTACCGAACACTTCCATATCATACCAACTTTCTGTTCACAGATGATTGACGCGATGGCGATAAACAATATATCTTCCAAACTATGCTCGCGAGTACGGGCTGCGCGAGGGTCTGTTAAACACGAAAAATAACGCAAAGGACTTTCCATATGCTTTTTGGGACAAAAAGACAGCTATTTTATTCAGTATTGCAAATAAATTTAGATGCGTCAGCCCTGGTGTGCGTACAGTTTCCAGCCTGTGCGAAGAAAACCGGTGACCGGTTTGAGAAAACTCAGCGTAATCGCAAATTTGGTACGCTGACTGACCTGTCCCTCCGTGCGGGGATTGTTGCCATGTTGCGGGAGTGAACGCAGGGCACGGCGCCCTTGCCCGCTTCCGCCAACGACAGTTCCGACCTTGCCGGAAAAGCCGCCTAAAATACCTTTTTTAATAGTTCCCATTTTCTTAAAATTTTATAGGGTGAATACTAATTTTACTTGGACTTGGTACGGCTTTGGTATTGACCTGACCTAATCCGACGACAAAAATATGATTAAGAAATAGAGGGTTTTATATTTTGGCAGCTTATGCTTTTGATTGCGTTAAGTTGCTGTTTCAAGGCACAAAACCTGCGAAATGCGACAAACAAAAACAACATATTTTTTCCTCGAAAAGAAAAAAAAGAAATCGGTAACGCGAAGCGCTGATGTTTCCTCCCCTCCGCAGGTCAGCGACCTGCGGTTATGAAAATCGTGTCCTGTCAGACACTGTCCGAACTGTGATTCTTCTGATTTATGTGATACCTGCCAGGCATTGCATTTTCCATTTTGAAACGAAAAAGAGACTGTCCCGGAAATATTGCGAGACAGCCTCAAGCCTCTTTTGATCAGCGGTGACGGTCTTCTTTCACCGTTTCCCGGCGAGGGATTGCTGCTGCTTCAGCAGTTCCCGCGCTTCTTCGATAATGGTATCCCTGTTTTTCTGACAGTCATCCTCCAGCATATTCACGTACAGATCAGGCTCTACGCCGAACTCTATGTGCTCTCTCTCGGCGTTGAACATGGGGGACGCCGAGAAACGGACTGACCAGCCGTTAGGCAGTTCGGAGGTGAACGGCAGTCCGCTGCCGCCACCCGTCCGGTCGCCCATAACGGTTACGCCGGGGGCGTATTTCATAATGCTGACAAATTCGTTGGTGGCACTGTAACATCCCCTGTTGGCGAGAACAACTACCGGTTTCTGGTAGCGTACCCTGTCGGAACTTTCAACATATTTGGGATACAGTCCGGAGAAGTCGTTGTGTCCGGGGCCGGATTTATGGGAGATGTAACCGATGAGACGACGTTCGTTGAAGAAGCGACTTGTGATCTTTTCCACATTGCTGAGGCTACCGCCGCCGTTGTTCCTTACATCGATGATCAGTCCCCGGCAGATGGCCATCCTGTTCAATATCTGATCGAGGTTTCCGTCCCCTATGTTACTGGAAAAGCTTCCGTAGTAGAGGTAACCGATATTGTCTTCCAGAATTTTGTACTTCATTCCGGCGGCAATGCTGTAGTCCCTGCCGAGGTAGTACTGCTGGACGGATGAGTCGAAATTGGCCGGATAATCGTCTTTCCATTCCCAGTAGCGGGTCACATCGTGTGCGGAGGAGAGGTTCACATGTCCGTCTCGCAGTTCGGCAAGCATCATGCCCATGAGTTTGAACAGGCCGTCGCTGCTCGTATCGGGTGTGATGCGCGGACTGTATTTCCGATACACCGCATCCCAGTCGATGTACTTATATTCGAAGAAACAGTAATTCCTGTCCAGGATGGTCCACAGGGCATCGAAATTCCCCCTCGGATCGTTGTCAAACTGCACACCTATGTCGCCGCAGCCAGGACTGAGAATGAACTGCAACAGCAGCAGCAACGGCATGATATATCGTCTTATCTTCTTCATTCGCATGTTGAGCGGGTAATTTATCTGCACGGTATTTTGCTGACCCTTCTCCCGTGCCGGCCTCCTTCGAAAGGCGTATTCAGAAACATCACCAGGATCTCATATATCTTCTCCTCGCCCAACAGCCTGCCCGGGAGCACGAGCACGTTAGCATCGTTATGCGCCCGCGCCAGAAAGGCCACTTCGGGAGTCCAGCACAAAGCGGCGCGGACTCCCTGATGCTTGTTCAGTGCAATGCTGATGCCGGTTCCCGTTCCGCAGGAGGCCACGCCCGGGTAACATACGCCTTCTTCCACGGCATGGGCCAGGGGGTGGGCAAAATCGGGATAGTCGCAGCTCTCTTCGGAGTAAGTTCCGAAGTCTCTGAGGGGAATCCCCCTCTCTTCAAGCACTCTGGCAACGAACTGCTTTACCCGGTAGCCCGCATGATCGGAGGCCAGCCCTATGGGTTTTTCCGTATGATCGAACAGTGACATGTTTACAACAATTTCTTCACCTGCTCATAAACATTCCTGCCGGTGAATCCCAGCTTCTCGTCGAGCGTCCCGTAGGGAGCGGAAAATCCGAAGGAACTCATTCCCCAGACCGATCCGTCGGAACCGACCAGCCCTTCCAGGGTGACAGGGAGTCCCGCGGTGAGGCCGAACTTCCTTTTCCCCCGGGGCAATACCGCCTCCCGGTATTCGGGAGACTGTGCCCTGAAGAGTCCCTCCGACGGAACGGATACGATACGTACCCTTACTCCGTCAGCGCGCAGCAGACCGGCCCCCTCCACCAGAGTAGCCACCTCTGAGCCTGAAGCGAGCAGAATCACATCATAATCCGCGTCATCCTGCACGATATAGGCTCCCCTTTCCGCGTACAGCGCCTCGTCGAAACGCGATTCGCCCTTCGCCGGAAGGTCTTTGATGTTCTGACGGGAGAGGATCAGTCCGGTCGGCGTATCACCGTTTTCCATCGCCATTTTCCACGCAACAGTCGTCTCATCAGCGTCAGCGGGACGGAGTACCAGCATGGAATTTCTGCCCCGGTGATTCTGCAGTTTTTCCATCAGGCGTATTTGCGCTTCCTGCTCCACCGGCTGGTGCGTAGGCCCGTCTTCCCCTACGCGAAAGGCATCATGCGTCCAGATAAAAATGACCGGCGTCCCCATCAGCGCAGCTACCCGGACGGCCGGCTTCATGTAGTCGGAGAAGACAAAGAACGTCCCGCAGGCAGGAATAACCCCTCCGTGCAAACTCATCCCGATGCAGAGGCATGACATGGTAAACTCGCAAACCCCTGCCTGAAGAAATGCTCCCGAAAAATCATCTCTCGTCAGCGCCTTCGTATACTTCAAAAAGCCATCCGTCCTGTCCGAATTGGAAAGGTCTGCTGACGCCACTACCATATTATCCACCTGCCGGGCCAGTTCACCCAGCACCGCCGCCGAAGCCGCACGGGTAGCAATACCCGGTTTCTGCCGGATAGACGCCCAGTCAACAGGCGGCAATTCACGCGCAAACCACCTGCGCTTCTTCTCCGCCAGTTCGGGATAAGCCTTCGCCCAGTCCGCCAGCCTCGCCCTTTTTGCCGCCACCGTTTTCCTCAACAGTTCTCTGCGCCCGGCATAAAGCCTTTCGACCTCGGGGAAAATGACAAAAGGATCCTCCGGATCACCGCCCAAATTCCTGACCGTCCGGCCGAAATCAGCTCCCGCCGCACTCAGCGGCTGCCCGTGCGTAGACACGCGGGATTCAAACGAAGAGCCGTCAGCCGCCAGCGCACCACGCCCCATCACCGTATTACCGATGATCAGCGTCGGCCTTCGCCTTTCGGCCTTCGCCTCCGTCAGCGCACCGCGGATCTCCTCTACATTATTGCCATCAATGGAAATCACTTTCCAGTTCCACGCTTCATATTTCTTCGCCACGTCCTCGCCGGTAACCGCACCGGTAACTGTGGAAAGCTGTATCCCGTTGGAATCGTAAAACATAATCAGGTTATCCAGTCCCAAATGGCCGGCAATGCGCCCCGTTCCCTGAGAAATCTCCTCCTGGATACCTCCGTCGGAAATAAAGCTGTAAATCGTATGATCCATAACTCCTCCCAGCCGAACATTCAGAAATTTGGCCGCAACAGCAGCCCCGGCGGCATAGGCATGACCCTGCCCCAGCGGGCCGGACGTATTCTCCACCCCCCGGGTCACATCCCTCTCAGGATGCCCCGGCGTGGGACTGCCCCACTGCCGGAATACCTTCAGATCATCCGTCGAATACTTCCCGCTAAGGCATAGCACGGAATAAAGCATCGGCGACATGTGTCCCGGATCGAGAAAAAAACGGTCTCTCAACTCCCAGTCCGGATCATCCGGATCATACTCCAGAAACTCGGAAAAGAGGACATTGATAAAATCCGCTCCTCCCATAGCGCCGCCGGGATGTCCCGACCCGGCACGTTCCACCATCGCAGCCGAAAGTATACGGATATTATCGGCCGCACTGTTCATTAAAATGTTATCGTTCATAAAAAATACGGTAAAATAAAAAGCCATCCAGTTCACATGCGTTTAACACATATACTGTCCGCAAAGGTAACTCTTTTTTTAATTTACCGGCTGAAATAATTATCCGGAATGGTTTTTTTGGGGCGCTCTTTTGTGGATTTTATGATAAACAGCATCACCCGAAGCATCACCCGAAAAGGAATAATATTACTTTTACATCCCCTGCCGGGCCGTCACCCGGCCGAAGTCCGACAGAGACAGCGTACGGCAGCAAATCGAACGGATAAGATAACGGTGTGACAGAACAACGTAAACGTTGTGAACGAACAGAATAAGCAATGAGTCTGAGCAAAAACAGGATAAAATACATCAAATCGCAAGGCGAGAAAAAGTACCGCAGCGAACACGACACCTTCGTGGCCGAAGGCACAAAACTGGTCTTCGACCTGCTGGGCACCTGCCGCTGCCGGCTCATCGCAGCGCTCCCCTCCGTCCTGTCGGCCCACCCCGGATTAGCAGCCGAAGAGGTCATTGCCGCAGATGAAAGCGAATTAAAAAAAGCTACCTTCCTGAAAACGGCGCCGCAAATCATAGGCGTATTCTACCGACCGGCGCAGAATATCGAAGAAATCGATCCCGGCAGACAGCTCTGCCTCGCGCTCGACGGAATCCGGGATCCGGGCAACGTTGGCGCCATAGTCCGTACAGCAGACTGGTTTGGCATCGAACACATCATCTGCTCGCCCGACACAGCTGACGTCTTCAATCCCAAAACCATACAGGCCACTATGGGCGCCATAGCCCGGGTGAAAGTAATTTATACCGGTCTCGCCGGCTTCCTGCAGCAGTGGTCGCACTGCCCCGTCTACGGGACATTTCTGGAAGGTGAGAATCTCTATTCGGCAACGCTTTCGGGCAACGGCCTCATTGTGATGGGAAGCGAAGGCAGGGGAATCGGCAGCGAAACGGAAAAGCTGATCGGTAAAAAGCTCCTTATCCCGAATTTCCCCGCAGGAAGAGCCTCCTCCGAATCATTGAACGTAGCCGCAGCCACGGCAATAATCTGTGCGGAGTTCCGTCGCCGGCTGATAAAATAAAGGAGAATCCCCCGCCGCGGCAGACTGTCGGAAGTTCGGAACGCACCGTGTCTTCCGGTTCCGCCGGGATAAAAAGAAAACTGCCTCAAAAAATGAGGCAGCCTCCTTTAAAAAAAACAAATTGAAAAAACTCACTTTAAGTGTGACATTCGGGTGGAAAACGGGGCTCGAACCCGCGACCTTCGGAACCACAATCCGACGCTCTAACCGGCTGAGCTACATCCACCATTTTCAAAAAGCGAGCGTAAAGGTACATCTTTTTTCTTAAATCACATGCACGACAGTGAAATTTTCTTTCTCCCAACCCGCCCGGATACACGGATGATTCCCGGAAGAGACATCATGCGGGGACTCTTCCTCCGTATAACGGTTCCTTCGCCTGTCAACCTGTCCGGCCGGTACTTATCCGGCGGCAAGCGCAGGATGAGAGGATCTCTAAATAACCGGAGATTCTGTGAAAGAAGGTGGAGGAAGTGAGATGATAGAAAATTTTTTTGATATATCTTTGTTGCGCGAAAAATTTACAGCATACGCAAAACGGGGTGAAAACGGGGTGAATCCCCGCCTGTCAGCCTAATCTAACGATACAACGCCCCGGGACAGATCAGAAGACGTCAGGTCTTTCACCCGGCCGTTCATTACATTTTAAAAGTTGTTTTTAATCAGAAAAAAAGAATCGACAGTGTCAAAAAAAATCAAATTATCCGTACTGGGAATCTCATTCAGCCAGGTACAGGCAGGCGCTTATGCGCTCATCTTTGCAGAAGAAAACGGCATCCGCCGGCTACCGATAGTCATCGGTACGCCCGAAGCGCAGTCTATCGCCATCGTAATGGAGGGTATAGCTCCTCCCAGACCCCTTTCGCACGACCTGATGTGTACCGTGTGGCGTGAACTGGGTGTCGAATTGCTGGAAGTTTTGATCCACAAGTTTGATGACGGGGCCTTTTTCTCCGAACTGCTGCTGTCGCAAAACGGCAGGGAATATCGCATCGACTCCCGCACTTCCGACGCAGTGGCGCTGGCTCTCCGCACCCGCTCGCCGATCTTCATCACGGAAGAGATCATGCGAAAAATGGCGATTGTCTTTGATGAACAGGCGCCTGCAGGTTCGCCGGAACTGAAGAGACTCAAGCCCGTCAGAGAAGACGGCTGGCTGTCGGATCTTCACCTGGACGCTCTCAGGAATCGCCTCGACGACGCGGTGAGGGAAGAAAATTATGAACTGGCAACCCGCCTGCGTGACGAGATAAACAGGAGAGAAAATAAATCCTGAAACCTCTGCGTATATGGCCGACACTCTCTTCTACGCTCCCGACATCCGGCAGAATCCGCTGCTCCCCGAGAAGGAGTCGCTCCACTGCGCGAAGGCGCTCCGTATGCGTGAGGGCGACCGGCTGACCGTCACCGACGGAAAAGGGTTCCTTTATGAATGTATCCTGGTGCAGGTTCACCCGAAGCAGTGCACGGTGAACATCCGGAGCTGCGCAGAGAAATCAGGGGGACGGAATTACCGTCTCCGTCTGGCCTTTGCTCCCACCAAGCAGGCGGAACGGAACGAATGGCTGGTGGAAAAGGCCGTGGAGATCGGGACTGACAGGATTACCCCCATCCTCTGCCGCTACTCAGAGCGAAAGGAGATCAGGCGGGAGCGGCTCGAAAAGATTGCAGTTTCGGCGATGAAACAGTCACGTCAAGCCTTCCTGCCGGAGATTGACGGGTTGACGGGTTTTGATGATATTATCTCCCGGCCGTTTGACGGGAAAAAGTATATAGCGCACTGCTGCGATCTGCCCGTGCAGCCGCTGGCGCTGCGCTGCGAAAGGGGTGAAAGCGTACTGATCCTCATCGGCCCCGAGGGAGACTTCAGTCGGGAAGAGGTAGAAAAGGCGACTGCTGCCGGTTTTGAACCCGTCACCCTGGGCGAGTCGCGGCTCCGGACGGAAACAGCTTGTCTGGTAGCGCTGCATACGGTGCATGTGATAAATCTGCTGTGAATTTGGCTGCGCGTTATTCAACCCACCCCCACCGTCATTCCGACTGCAACGGCAGGGGCGTGAAGAATGATAATGTGATGATGTGACTCACAAAAACAACCAGCTCGGGGAGCGCCCGAGTGGCAAGGGGCGGGAGCACCCGCCCCGACGAACGATTTCGGAGCTATTTGATTTATATGATACCGTCGCTACGCGACGGCCATATATATAATGTACAGGGCAAGGCATAGCCTTGCCCTGTTTTCTTTTTCGCTCGTCGGGGCGGGTGCTCCCGCCCCTTGCCACTCGGGCGCTCCCCGAGCTAGTTGTTTTTGGTGTATTGGTTATATAAATCATGTGAATCACGTAAATCAAAAGAATCACAGTTCAGACAACTTTGCCGCTCCGGCG
>JAIRSV010000026.1 GCA_031255275.1 Proteiniphilum sp. | reverse complement strand
CGTCGGGGCGGGTGCTCCCGCCCCTTGCCACTCAGGCGCTCCCCGAGCTGGTTATCTCCATGACAAACATTTTCAACTCTCAACTTTCAATTTTCCATTGAGAAAGGGCGCTCCCCGAGCTGGTTGTTTTTGGCGCATTGGTTATGTAAATCATGTAAATCATTTGAATCACAGTGCAGACAATTAACAAAGAAATCGCTTAATAAAGAAATCGTTCGTCGGGGCGGGTGCTCCCGCCCCTTGCCACTCGGGCGCTCCCCGAGCTGGTTTTCTCCATTGTCAAACATTTTCAACTCTCAACTGTCAACTTTCCATTGAGAAAGGGCGTTCCCCGAGCTGGTTGTTTTTGGCGCACTGGTTGTGTAAATCATGTAAATCATTTGAATCACAAGAATCACAGTTCAGACAATTTCCGATAAAGAAATATTGTCCTTTTTTATCTGTTTGTCTCTCAGTAAAGTTATACAAAATGGAAAACTTTTTGCCTCCCAGAAAAAATTAATCACATGGAAAACAGCGCATTGACCCGAAACGTAGAAAACATCCACGCTATTTGCATAAACCGTATGGATTTATTTTGCACTTTCGGAAACTTTCCATAAACTTGTACCGTCAAAAATAAATACTCTGAGGTATTGACCGGTTGATTTGAGAAAATAACCTGCCTTTTAGAGAAATATTCAATTATATAATTTTTTCCTGATGAAGAAGACTTACACTTTCGACGAGGCTTATAAAGCTTCGTTAGGGTATTTTCAGGGCGATGAGCTTGCGGCCAAAGTATGGGTTAGCAAGTATGCCCTTAAGGACAGCCGGGGCGACATTTACGAGAAGACGCCCGCGGATATGCACCGGCGACTGGCCGGAGAGATTGCCCGGATAGAGAAGAATTATGCCAATCCGCTGAGCGAAAAGGAACTGTTTGACTTGTTTGACCGCTTCCGCTACATTATCCCCCAGGGAAGCCCGATGACGGGTATTGGGAACAACTTTCAGGTAGCGTCGCTCTCCAACTGCTTTGTGATCGGAATGGACGGCGACGCGGACTCTTACGGTGCCATCATCCGCATCGACGAGGAGCAGGTGCAGCTGATGAAGCGGCGCGGAGGTGTGGGACACGATCTCTCGCACATACGACCCAAAGGGTCTCCCGTAAAAAATTCGGCCCTCACCTCCACCGGACTGGTTCCCTTCATGGAGCGCTATTCGAACTCCACGCGCGAGGTGGCGCAGGATGGTCGCCGCGGCGCTCTGATGCTGAGCGTCTCCATCAGGCATCCCGACTCGGAAAACTTTATCGACGCCAAACTGAAGCAGGGAAAGGTGACCGGAGCCAACATCTCGGTGAAGATCGACGACGGCTTCATGACGGCCGCATCTGAGGGGAAACCTTATGTGCAGCAGTTCCCGACGGACTCCGAAGAGCCGAAGTACCAAAAGACGATTGATGCGCGGAAACTCTGGAAGAAGATCGTACACAACGCCTGGAAGTCAGCCGAACCCGGCGTGCTTTTCTGGGACACCATCGTCAGAGAATCGATTCCGGACTGCTATGCTGATCTGGGTTTCAAAACCGTTTCCACCAACCCGTGCGGCGAAATTCCGCTGTGTCCCTACGACAGCTGCCGACTGCTGGCCATCAACCTCTATTCCTACGTGGTGAATCCGTTCAGGGAAGATGCCCGCTTCGACTTTGAACTCTTCGGCAGGCACGTGCGGCTGGCGCAGCGTATCATGGACGATATTATAGACCTGGAATCGGAGAAGATTGATATGATCCTCGAAAAAATAGCGTCAGATCCCGAGTCGGAAGAGGTGAAGTCGTCCGAACGTAACCTCTGGAAAAAGATACAGCGCAAGACGCTGCAGGGACGCCGTACCGGTGTGGGCATCACTGCGGAGGGTGACATGCTGGCGGCGCTGGGAATCCGCTACGGAACGGATGAGGGTAACGATTTCTCGGAAAAGGTGCACCGTACCATAGCGCTTAATGCTTACGCTTCGTCGGTAGAGATGGCCAGGGAACGGGGGGCTTTCGAGATCTTCGACATCGAGAGGGAGAAGGATAATCCTTTCATAAAGCGTCTGAAGGAGGAGGATCCGCAGCTTTACAGCGATATGGAAAAGTATGGGAGACGCAATATCGCCCTTCTCACCATCGCGCCCACGGGGACGACCAGTCTGATGTCGCAGACCACGTCGGGGATCGAGCCGGTATTCCTCCCCGTCTACACCCGACGGCGAAAGGTGAATCCGGGCGACAGGGACGTGAAGGTGGATTTTGTGGATGAGAATGGTGATTCGTGGGAAGAGTATGTGGTCTTCCATCACAAGTTCGTCGTCTGGATGGAGGCTAACGGCTATTCTGCCGACGGACGTTATACCGACGGGGAGATTGAAAAGATGGTGGCCGCGTCGCCTTACTGTAAAGCTACGTCAAACGATGTGGACTGGCTGCAAAAGGTGAAGATGCAGGGACGGGTGCAGAAGTGGGTGGATCACTCCATCAGCGTCACCATCAACCTGCCGCACAACGCGACGGAGGAGCTGGTGGGTAAACTCTACATGGAGGCCTGGAAAAGCGGCTGTAAGGGCTGTACGGTTTATCGTGACGGTTCCCGTTCGGGGGTACTCATCTCCGGCGGCGATGACAGGAAGGTGGAGGACGGGGATGATGATTGCTACGAGTTGCCGCCTGTGGCTGCTTCACGTCCGGTGGAGCTGGAGGCTGACGTGATCAAGTTTCAGAACAACAGGGAGAAGTGGATAGCCTTCATCGGTCTGCATAACGGCAGGCCTTATGAGATCTTCACGGGGATCAATGACGAGGATGACGGTATTATGGTTCCCAAAAACGTCACTTCGGGAAAGATCATCAAGGCGTATGACAATGACGGACGGAAGCATTATGATTTTCAGTTTCAGAACAGGCGCGGCTACAAGGTGACGATCGAGGGGCTGGACGGGAAGTTCAATCCCGAGTTCTGGAATTATGCGAAGCTGATTTCAGGTGTGTTGCGTTACGGGATGCCTATCGACCAGGTGATAAAGCTGGTGTCGGGTCTGGAACTCGACAGTGAGACTATCAACACGTGGAAAAACGGCGTGGAGCGGGCGCTGAAAAAGTATCTGCCGAACGAGACGGTGGCGCGGGGACAGAAGTGTCCTGTCTGCGGACACGAGACGCTGGTCTATGAGGAGGGATGCCTCAAGTGCCGCAACTGCGGCGCGTCCAAGTGTTAGGGCTGCGTGTCAGAGCTGCGTCCCGGCCTTTCTGTCCGCCGTACCGGTTAGCGTGAACCGGTGCGGCGGACTGTTTTTTTTTCGTACGGCGGCGGGGCGGTGCTTTTCGGGAGTGTGCCTTCTCAGAAGCTGTATCCTATGCAGGCAAAGGGGTGGGGGGAGCGGGTGAGGCTGGAGTATCCCAGCTCGAGCGTGAGTGGCCCCAGGAGTGTATTGTGGGTGTAGCCGAAGGTGCCGCCGAAGAAGTATTTGCCGCGGATCAGCTGCAGCAGATCGTCGTGCTGCACGGTTGCGTTGAGGTATGCGAATACCTGGTGTCCTGATGCGAAGCGGTAACGGATGTCTGCCGCGATCATGACTACGGCGTCTTTCATCAGTTCCATGCCGCGCGTTCCCCGCAGCGCAATCTGCTGTGGGACGTAGTGGCCGTTATACTGTCCGCCGGCGAAGTTGCCGTACAGCAGCGGGATGCTGTCGCTTACGTTGAGCAGTGCTCTTCCGGAGACTTCGGGGGTGACGCAGAGGTTGCCGGTGAGTCTGAGGGGTTTCAGAAAGCTTGCTTCCAGTGCACAGATGGGGTCTGTGTCGTACATTTGGTAAAAGTTGTCGGTGTACATGGTGCCCTGAAAGGAGAAGTATTGTCCGGAGGTGGGGTGCAGGCTTTTGTTGAGGTTGTCGTAGATTCCTTTGATGAAGTAGTTTATGTATACGTCGTTACGACGGCTTACTCCGGAGTTCAGCAGGCTTTCTTCGTAGCGGCGGGGGCGGGTGAGGTAGTACATCTGGTCGAGGGAGGCGCCCAGGTGCAGCCGTATGTTGTAGAGGTAGAATTCGGACAGGTTGAGTTGCAGGGTATTTCTGAAGAAGTCGAGTTTGCTGGCGAACTTTCCTCTTCGGTAAATATCCATTTCGTTGCGGCTTGTCTTGCCGGAGATGCTGCTTTTGTAGAAGGGGCCGTTGTTGATGGAGTAGTTGATTTTCAGGTAGGGGTTGCGGCTCAGGCGTGCGGTGAGGTCGAATACGGAGTTTAGCGATGTATTGATCCGGACGGATGTGTGTGCCAGGATGGAGGCCATGTCTCTGCTGTCGAAGCGCAGGCCGATGTTGAGGCTGTTGAGTGTTTTTTCCCGTACGGTGAATACCAGGTCGAAGGGTGAGTGTCCGTCCAGCCGGTAGTAGACGCGTGTGAAGAGGCCGCTGGCATAGAGGCGTGAGGTGACGTTTGCCAGTTCTCCGCGTGCGATCCGGTTGTTTTTGATCCCGATTCTTCGGATTACCTCTTTTTCGTCGACTTTTGAGAGTCCTTCGATGCGGATACTGCTAATTTCCAGTGAATCCATTCCGATATACGGATTGGGGGGTCTTTTCGCGGAACTGACCGTGGGGGGGAATTCCGGTTCCGTTTCTGTTTCTGCTTCTGTTTCTGTTTCCGTTTCTGCTTCCACCAGGTCTCTTTTCAGCGCCATCAGTTCGTCCCATTTTTTCCGGGTGGCCAGTTCGCCCCGGTATATGATGGTGTCGATGGCGGTGCCGGCAAAGTCGAGCATGCCGTAGGGGTGTATGTCGGGGGTGATCAGTATGTTGGTATTGGCTATATTTTGGTCGCGCTTTGCCTGGCCGATGAATGTCCACAGCTGGTTGATGACTTCGGAGAGGGTGCCTCGATAGTTTTCGCCTTCTTTCCGGTCGTGCGGAATCTTTATTCCGATGACGGTATCGGCGCCCATCTGTCGTACGACGTCTACCGGGTAGTTGTTGATGATTCCGCCGTCGATCAGCAGCATTGTGTCTTTTTCCACCGGGGCGAACAGGCCGGGGATGGCCATGCTGGCCCGGATTGCTTCGGGAAGGATGCCTTTTCGGAAGACTACTTCTTTGCCGCTGCGGGAGTCGGCGGCTACGCAGGCAAAGGGGATGGGAAGTTTGTCAAAATCCGTTTCGTCCTGATAGCCTATGGTCAGGTTCAGGAAGAGGCTGTAGAGGTTTTGACCGCTGACTACGCCGGGGGGGAGTCGTACCTGTCCCTTTCGTTCACGGAGCTTCACTTCGTAGGGGAGGGAGAGGATGAATACGTCCGGATATTCCTTTTGGGCGGCCGAGAGGTATTCTCTGCGGACTCCGTCGCTCAGGAGGTAGCTCCAGTCCTGTTCTCTGACCAGGGAGTCGATCATGTGCGAGTCGTATCCTATGGCGTAGAGGGCGCCGACGATGGAGCCCATGCTTGTTCCGGCGATGTAGTCGATCGGTATTCCAGCTTCTTCCAGCGCTTTGAGGGCGCCGATATGGGCGAATCCTTTGGCGCCGCCGCCGCTGAGGACGACGCCTACTTTTTTGCGTTTTTTTTTCGTCTGCCGGTGCCGGTGCTGATCGGAGGGCTGTGACGGTATGACTTCCGGGGTTTGAATCTCATTCTGTTCCGGATTGATTTCCTGCCCTGCCGCGACTGTGACGGATGAGATGGAGAGGTATGACAGGAGGAGTATGATGTATATTTTATGCATATCTGAGTTATTTGTATGAACAGCAAAAATATTGTACAAGCTTTATAATTCCAAGTAATTGGTGATTTTTTTGAGAAGTTAAGAAGTGGAGAATGATAATGTGGCAATGTGTTGATGTGAAGGGGAGAAGTAGAGAAGCGGAAAAAACCAGCTCGGGGAGCGCCCGAGCGGCAAGGGGCGGGAGCACCCGCCCCGACGAGCGAAAAAGTGTCCCGGAGGGACACGATTTTCATAACCGCAGGTCGCTGACCTGCGGAAGGGAAACAACAGAAGTTATACTGCCT
>JAIRSV010000166.1 GCA_031255275.1 Proteiniphilum sp. | reverse complement strand
TCTTCCCGTTAGACTTCGGAATTTCTACTCCCAAAATGGCTTGGGGCAGGTAACTACTGTCGAGAAGGGATTCTTTTATCCTTTCACGATGGGCTTGCAGGTAACCGTACAACTCATCCACTTTCATACCATCCACGCCTGCAATTCCTTTGTTGCGCACTACTTGTTGGCAGGCGCGCATCAGATTTGCAGGATGGAGCACTTTTTCTATCATTTTCAACTGTCAACTGTCAACTTTCCATTAATGAAGCTCCCGCCCCTTGCCACTCGGGCGCTCCCCGAGCTGGTTGTTTTTGGCGCACTTCTCCACTTCTTAACTTCTTACAAGAAATAAACTTTAACACCCAACATCTTTTTATTACCTTTGCAATCACATTATCGTCAAGCGATTTTGAAACAATCACACCCTTTGATCACAGAAACTCAAAGTCAAGGAAACAGTTCTGCTATATGACCGGAAGAAGAAGAAAAAGACAAAAAACCAAACAAAAGAACAGTATCAACACCTTTCTGCGCAGTGAACAGGTACAGTTCATCTGGGGAATCGTAGTCGCCTTCAGCGGCATATTCACGCTGCTGTCCATAGTCTCATTCTTCTTCACCGGCGCGGCCGACCAGAGCTACGTATTAAACAAATCTTTCCTGGAAGTAATCCGCTCCGGAGCCTCCGAAATAGACAACTGGACCGGCGCAGGAGGAGCCTACATCGCCGAAAGACTCGTGAACGGAGGATTCGGCCTCTTCTCCATACTCATCCCCATCCTCCTCATCCATATCGGGCTGCGCATCATGAAAGTATCCAGCTACCCCTTCCTCAAAGCCCTGTTCATCACCTCGTTCGGCCTCATCGGCGGCTCCGTCTCCAGCGCCTTCCTCCTCGACCCGCTCTTTCCCCACAGCCACGTCAAATGGGGAGGCGAACACGGCCTCCATATCGAGCGAATGTTAGAGAAAAGCATAGGATGGCCAGGCATCCTGCTGCTCACCCTCCTGTTCCTCACGATCGCAGCAGCCATCATCCGGAAAAGCTCCATATACAGAATACAGAAAACCCTGATCAACAGCGCCACATCACTCTCCGCGCAGCGCGAAGCGGACGACGGCGACGACGACGACAAACCGAAAAGAAGGAAAAGGAAGAAAAGAGCCGGACTTCTCAAACGCCTCCTCCTCCGGCTGAAAAACACATTCCTTCAAACCTCCGGCAAAAAGCCGTATGAAAACGATACGTACAGCGATGATGACGCGGATGACGCGGATGAAACCACTCTGCAGGAAAGCGCAACATTCACCGCCGGCTACAGCCACACAGACAGGAGATTCGCGCCGGAACCCTCCGAACCTCACTCCCCCTCCGCAAGACAACACTATCCGGCAAGAGACGACTTCGAAGTGATCATCCCGGACGATGACGAACCCCTCCTCCACCCATACCCCCCGGAAGAGATAGAAAGAGAAGAAGAAACAACCCCCGCAGCACCATCCCCGGAAGAAGATTACGACCCGCGCAGAGACCTCTCAACCTTCAGATTCCCCACCATGAGCCTGCTGAAGACATACTCAACCGGCGACAGAGCGGTAGATATGAACGAACAAAACGAAAACAAAGAAAAAATCATACACACACTGCGCAACTACGGCATCGAAATAACCTCCATCAAAGCCACCGTAGGCCCCACCATCACCCTCTACGAAATCGTCCCGCAAGCCGGCGTGCGAATCTCCAAAATCAGAAACCTGGAAGACGACATAGCCCTCAGCCTCTCCGCGCTGGGCATCCGTATCATCGCCCCCATGCCCGGAAAAGGCACCATCGGCATCGAAGTCCCCAACAAAGACCCCCAGACAGTCTCCATGCAATCCGTCATCAGCTCCCGGAAATTCCAGGAATGTAACTGCGAACTGCCCGTAGCACTGGGAAAAACCATTACTAACGAAGTCTTTATCGTCGACCTGGCCAAAATGCCCCACCTGCTGGTCGCCGGCGCCACAGGACAGGGAAAATCGGTAGGACTGAACGCCATCATCACCTCCCTGCTCTACAAAAAACACCCCTCAGAGATGAAAATGGTACTGGTCGACCCCAAAATGGTAGAATTCAACATCTACTCCGCCGTCGAAAAACACTATCTGGCCAAACTCCCCGATGAAGAAAAAGCCATCATCACCGACGTCAGCAAAGTAACCCAGACACTCAACTCGCTCACCAAAGAGATGGACGACCGCTACGAACTGCTGATGAGAGCACACGTCCGCACCGTCAAAGAATACAACGAAAAGTTTATCAAACGCCGCCTCAACCCCGAAAAGGGCCACCGCTACATGCCCTACATCGTCGTCGTAATCGACGAGTTCGGCGACCTGATCATGACCGCCGGAAAAGAGATAGAAATGCCCATCGCCCGCATCGCACAAAAAGCACGCGCCATCGGCATACACATGGTGATCGCCACACAACGCCCCACCACCAACATCATCACCGGCACCATCAAAGCCAACTTCCCCGCCAGAATAGCCTTCAGAGTCACCTCCCAGATAGACTCGCGCACCATCCTCGACATGAGCGGAGCAAACCAGCTCATCGGACGCGGCGACATGCTCTTTTCGCAGGGAAGCGCACTCACCCGCATCCAGTGCGCCTTTGTAGACACCCCCGAAGTAGAAGAAATCTCCCTCTACATCGGGAAACAACGCGGCTACGAAGCCGCCTTCGCACTCCCCGACGTAATATCCGAAACCGACACCCCCGCCGCCGCCGCCGACCTGAACGACAGAGATCCCCTCTTCGACGAAGCCGCCCGCCTCGTCGTCGTACACCAGCAAGGCTCCACCTCCCTCATCCAGCGGAAATTCTCCATCGGCTACAACCGCGCCGGCAGGCTGATGGATCAACTGGAAATCGCCGGAATAGTAGGTGCCACACAAGGCAGCAAACCACGGGAAGTATTCATCGCCGACGAATATTCACTGGAAAAACTGCTGGACTCAATACGATAAATCCGGTCAGCGGAAAATAAACCCTGCCCCCCTTCCGCAGTCCCAGTCATCAAATCAAAAAACAAATAAAATGAAACAAATGAAACAGATGAAACCCTTTATAGCAACCCTGTTATCCCTCCTCCTCCTGTCGAGCCCCCTCTCTTCACAGCAAAACCGGGACGAGGCAAAAAACCTGCTGGACAAAGCATACTCCACGTTCGAAGCCTCCGGCGGCGTCAAACTGACATTCCGGTCAGACATAACCGACAGCGACGGAACATCCAGCGCACAACAGTCAGGAAAAGCCTGCATGAAAGGCGACAAATTCAAACTCGAGACAGAAGAACTGGATATATGGTTCGACGGAAAAACCCAGTGGGTACTGATAAAAGAAGCAAACGAAGTAAACATCAGCGCCCCCACAGCCAGCGAAATATCCGATATAAGTCCACAGGCACTTCTGAGCGGCTACAGAAACGGATACGTGCTGAAAACACCCACCACCGGGACAGTCAACGGAAGAAGCGTACACCTGATCGACATGACGCCCGTGAACCGGAACAGAGACATCAAATCCATCACCGCCGCCATCGACAGAGAGAACGGCAACATCATACGGATAATCCTCTACATGACCGACGGAATGAAGAACGTTATCGACATCTCCGGCTACAATACCAATCATCAGTTTGACGACGCAATGTTCAGATTCGACAAAAACGATTACCCCGACGCTGAAATAATAGATCTCAGGTAAACCCGTCCGTCGCGGGTAAATATAACCGTTCGCACCGCGAATTATAGCCGCAGCCGGCACGGTATATGGAAGAAAAGTCGTAACTTTGGGCTACATACATAACGCATAACAAACACATAACACACAAACTCATGAAAAAAATTCCGTTACTGGCCTGCTGCCTGTTTCTGTCGGGAGCAGCGCTCCTCGCACAGCAGTTGGATGGAACTTATAAAAACGGCACAGACTCCATAGCCTTCTCGAATCAAAAAGTGATATTCCGCATAAGCGGATTCGGAGGACTCTCTTCGGCACAGGCCGGAGAGGGAACGTATGAACTGGCCGGAGACTATCTCTTTATTCACGCATCGGATTACACCGGACATAAAACCTCTTTCGAATTACTGGACGCTTCCCAAAAAGACACCTGCACAGTCCGGGCAATCAATCCGCAGCACTACGCCATTCAGGGAATACTGGTAGAGTCGCGCAGCAAATCGGGCAAACTGCTCGACAGTAAGGTGACCGGCAGTGACGGAAAAGTATTCTTTACCCCCGGCAGCAAGATAAACACCCTGTCAGCCTCCTCGCTGGGCTACGACCCCGTATTAATCAGCCACACTCCGGGAAAGGATTACCGGATCAAATTTGCCGAGAACGATATAATAGAAAACAGAACGGTGGTACTGAAAATCGGTTTTATTGACGAAGAGACCGTATCCCTGCTGATGCTGGCCGATGATTACGATAACGGCAAGGACAGGGAGAGAGAGTTGCAGAAACTGGAAAAGAAGGCACAAAGAATCAATAAACTGGACAAACGGTATAAGAAGGTCTACATACCCCGTCACAGGAGGAACTGAGGCAAAAACCGCACGTTTGCCGGCTACTGCGCCAGCAAACGTTTCACTGTTTCGGAAATATCCTTTCCCCCGGCCCTGCCGGCAAGCTGTCCGGAAGCAGCGCCCATCACCCTCCCCATCTCTTTCAGGGAAGACGCCCCTGTTTCCGCAATAATGCGCTTCACGGCGATTTCCAGTTCCTCCGGCGAGAGTTGCGACGGAAGAAATTCCCGAATCACTTCCATCTGCGCAATCTCCTGTTCGGCCAGATCCTCCCTCTTTTGCGCGGCATAGATCCCGGCGCTGTCCCGGCGCTGTTTCACCATTTTCTGCAGGATGGCCGTCGTCGCAGCCTCCGCAAGTTCGTCGCCGGCGCCTTTGGCGGTTTTGGCTTCCAGCAGTTCCTTCTTGATCGCCCTCAAAGCTTCCAGCCTCACTTTATCCCTGGCCAGCATGGCCTTCCTTATCCCGTCGGTAATTGTATCCAGTAATGACATATATATAATAGTGTTATGATTTGCTGTTATCCGGTCTCCCGGTCTGTTCACCCCGTTTAAGTTTATTCACCCCGTACGGCCTGTCACATCCCGGCCGGACAGGTTTCCCCTCCGACTGTCAGTCGAACAGCGATGAGGTTTGCTGTTGCTGCTGTACGTCCGACGAAAAGACGCGGGGATTGAAATTGGTTTCGCGTTTGAAGACGGGTGTTTTCTCCAGCGCTTCCAGCACCTTGTCGTCATCCAGTTCGTCGATAGTCAGCACGAAGGGCTCCAGCCTGTAGTTGATCGTAGTCAGAGTCTTCAGACCGGTCTTTCCGTAATATTTCTCGATCAGGCCCTTGTCGTTCTTCTCCTGTTCCAGTCTCGCATCGCGCTCTATCTGTTTCTGTATCTGCTCGACCCTGGTCTTCTCGTGCTGATGTTCTTCGATACCCGGCACGCTGGTGATGGAAAAACCGGTGGCAAGCAGTGTCACCTTCACCTTCTCATTCAGTTGCTCTTCCACGGCGGCTCCCCAGATGACTTCTATTTCCCGGCTGAACTTCGACATAAAGTCGTGAAGTGCATTCATTTCCTCCATCATCAGCGGATACTCTTCTCCGAAGGAGAGGTTGATGAGGATCTTCTTGGCGCTGAATACGTCGTTGTTATTAAGCAATGGCGAATGCAGGGCATTCTTTATCGCGTCGTTTATCCGGCCGATCCCCTTGCCCAGACCGCTGCTCATGATGGCTACGCCACCGTCTTTCAGCGTCGTGTTCACGTCTGCGAAATCGAGATTCACGTGTCCGTGAACGGTGATGATTTCGGCGATGCTCCTGGCTGCCGTGGCCAGCGTGTCGTCGGCCTTGGCAAAGGCGTTCAGCATGGTCAGATCGCTGTAGATGTCCCGCAGGCGTTCGTTGTTGATCACCAGCAGCGCGTCCACGTTTTTCGCCATCTCTTCCACGCCCTTCAGCGCCTGCACTATTTTCCTCGGCCCCTCGAACATAAAGGGGATGGTCACGATGCCGACCGTGAGTACGCCCATCTCCTTCGCCACGCGGGCTACCACGGGTGCGGCGCCCGTACCGGTTCCCCCGCCCATTCCGGCCGTAATGAATACCATTCGCGTGCCGTCATTCAGGAGGCTATCTATGAGGTCGATGCTCTCTTCGGCTGCCTGCCGTGCAACTTCGGGCTTGTTTCCCGCACCCAGTCCTCCGGTGGTTTGCCCTCCCAGCTGCACTTTTACCGGAACGGGAGATCTTGTCAGCGCCTGATTGTCGGTATTGCACAGGGCAAAGGATACGTCGTGTATCCCTTCCTTGAACATGTGGTTCACGGCATTGCCGCCGCCGCCGCCCACGCCTATCACTTTTATGATGGCGTTGGTACGGCTCTCTATCTGAAAATCCAGTAATTCGTCGTCCATCTCCTGTAAGTAAAAAATGAGTTATTCGTCATCGTCTTCTTCCGAAAAAAGACCTCCGAAGGCGTTTTCCATTTTAGAGAAAAATCCTCCCTCCTGCCTTTCCGATCTTGGTTTTTTCTCTTTTTTGCCCGTTTTCGTTTTCTTATCCGTTTTCGTATTTCTTCCGAACCAGCTGCCCGATGACCGGTTATCGTCTTCGTCCTCCGTTTCGGCGACGGGTTCCGGCTTTTTCATCTCGCAGTTTTCTCTGGCGAAGAGAAGCATCCCCAGCGCTTGTGTGAACGAGGGGTCGTGCATGAGGTCGGATGAATTATTGATAAATGTTTTTTTGGCGAATGCCTTTCTCACCGGCATTTTCAGTTTCTGCGTCAGATAGAGGTCTAGGTTTTTGAGCTGCGAGGCTCCGCCCGTAATGATCAGGCCTGCTCCCAGCTGTCCTTCGTATCCCGACAGGAGGATTTGTTCCCAGATGTTGGCCGTTATCTCGTCCAGGCGCATGGCGATCACCTTGTTCAGTTCGGTAAGATCGACGTCGGGCTTCGAGGAAAAGGGGGACAGGAACATGGGGCCTTCATGGCTTTCAAGGGCTTTTCCGAATTTTATTTTGAGCTGTTCCGCGTCGTTTTCGGTAAAGTTCAGGGCGCAGATGTCTTTTGTCAGGTTTTTTCCGCCGAAAGGGATCACTATCATTCGCCGGAGTATGCCGCCTTTGTAGACTGACAGGGTGGTGGTTCCGGCGCCGAAATCCAAAAAGGCGCAACCCAGTTCCTTCTCTTCTTCGTTCAGCGCGATGGCTGCCGACACCATCGGTCCCACGATGTAGTTTGCTATCTTCAGGTCGGTTTTGGCTGTGATGCTTTTTTCTATGTTCACGAGCAGATTGGGTCGTCCCACGATCAGTTTGAAGCCGGCCTCTATTTCGGAACCGGTCACTCCCACGGGGCTGGGTTCGGGTTCGTCGTCAATATAATACTCCACGTCGGCTATTCTGTAATTGCGTTTCAGTTCGGGCTGGAATTTTTCGGCCGATTTTCGCAGCCGGTTCACGTCTTCCTCCGTAACTATTCCCGAGGGAACTCGCAGCGTTTCGTTAAATTCCACCGTGTGCAGCGATTGCCCCGACAGGGATACGTATACTTTGCCGATTTTCCGTTCCAGGCTGTTTTCGAGCATCATTATCAGTTTGTGCACATTCGCGCCGGCCTGCTCTATATTGTAGATCATTCCCCTGCGGATCGAGTTCCCGGAGTCAATGGAACTGCTTGCCAGAATGGAGATGACTCCATTTTCGTTTTTGCGGCCGGCGACCCCTTTAATCTTGGATGTTCCGAGATCAATTACTGCTATAAATCCGGATTGCGTCATATATTTTTTTATTCAATCAAGAAAGATGAACTTCTACAAAATCAGTTGTTTCCAATATTATTAAAAAGTAAATAACTGTTTTTTAGCCGGAAGCGGGACAAATATTTTATCTTCTTTTGGCTTACAGGCTATTAACCGTAAAGCGTTAAAAATCAATCATCCCGCTGTCCACGCCGAAAAACGGTGCAAGGTATAGAAAACTTTTCAGATAACAAAGAAAGAACGTGGAAAACCCGGGACGGATGTGTCTGAAATCACGAATATTTTTCGCCGATTCACGCGGGGGGAGAGTAGAAGTGGTGAGGTTCTGAAGAGGTTTTGAAAAGTGAAGAATATGATAATGAAACAGCGTGTAAACAAAATTTATGTGTAAAAATGGTATCAGTGGGAGTTATAATTGACATATTGTCTGAACTGTGATTCTTCTGATTCGGATGATTGATGTGATTGACATGCCTTATCCGCGCTGACGTGCGCCGGAAGCGGATTTCTCCGCTCCGCTGCGCCGCGGTCGAAGGGACGGCGAAGGTAAATATTCAGCGGTTATCCGGTAATTATTCAATAATCGGGAGGGACAGGAAGAACACAAACGGTGAAAAAAATAAAAATGTACTGCCGTAAAAGTTCTTTTTTACAAAAAACTTCCCTACATTTGCGAGCGCCTCACTACAAATGAAGAGTGCGTATTTATTTCCATAATAATCTTCCATTTAAATAACAACTCAGAGACTACCTGTTTCTTTCGCAGAATCCGGCTTCGTCGGCTCCGCGTCTCCCGTTGCCGGATCCGAGCCTTCCGGATCCGGATCCGAGCCTTCCGGATCCGGATCCAAACCTTCCGGATCCGGATCCAAACCTTCCGGATCCGGATCCGAGTCTTCCGGATCCGGATCCAAACTCTCCGGATCCGGATCCAAACTCTCCGGATCCGGATCCAAGCTCTCCGGATCCGGATCCAAACCTTCCGGATCCGGATCCAAGCTCTCCGGATCCGGATCCGAGCTCTCCGGATCCGGATCCGAGTCTCCGCAGCAGCAGAGATCGAACAGCTATTGAATAACATTCCGTGTAAGTGAATAACATATAATGAGGGCAAGACCTGCAAAGCCGTAAGAGCAGGAATACAAAAAGATGTTATATGAAATTTTTTGGTAGAAGTATTGAACAAAACGCTGATCGCAGCGCAATGGGGTACGAATCCCCTTTAAAAAACGCAGGTGCGGGAAGCGTACCGGACAACGGGGAAACAATCGTATTTATCTTTACAGGTGATGACATCGAATTTACTGCCACGGCTGAAAGCATCACTGTTGACTGAGGTGACGGCCCGGAAGAGGAGTTTCATAATCTTGACAGAACCGTAGTCGAGTATACCTGCGCAGACGAGGCCGCACACACCGTACGGATACGGGCAAAAAATCTGTCTCTTTTCATTTGTTCCTCTCAGTAAGAAGTGGAGAAAACCAGCTCGGGCGCTCCCCGAGCTGGTTGATGTGGCTATGTGATGATGTGATGATGTGGTGCCGTCATTTCGACCGCAGCGTCAGCGAAGTGGAGAAATCCGCTCCTAGAGCGCTATAGCGCGAGCTCCCCTCTTGAGAGGGGGTTGGGGGTGTGTTACGGATGAGAAGTCGCTACGCGACGGCCA
>JAIRSV010000147.1 GCA_031255275.1 Proteiniphilum sp. | reverse complement strand
AAGGCTATGCCTTGCCCTGCACATTATATATATATAAAGAAATCGCTCGTCGGGGCGGGCGCTCCCGCCCCTTGCCGCTCCGGCGCTCCCCGAGCTGGTTATCTCCGCTTCTCGACTTCTAAAAAACATTTTCAACTGTCAACTGTCAATTGTCCATTAATGAAGCTCCCGCCCCCTTGCCGCTCCGGCGCTCCCCGAGCTGGTTATCTCCGCTTCTCGACTTCTAAAAAAACATTTTCAACTGTCAACTGTCAATTGTCCATTAATGAAGCTCCCGCCCGAGCTGTGTGTTTTGCGGGTCACATCATCAACATTATCACATCGCTACATCATCCGGAGCGGAGCGTGAAACAAAAAAAGGTAAACGGGAGAAAACAACAAAGAATAGTGATTTTTTGACAAAGTTTTTCCCGAAATAAGCACGTATCTTTGCATACGTCATCCGGGTAAGAGAAACGGGTGCTCCGGGTAAAGAAAAACAGTTCGATTCATTATGGCAGATTTTAACAGGAAGAAAAATTCAGCAGGAGCACACACCTACATACCCGACATGCGGAATACTTAACGGAACAGTACTATAAACAGAAACAGTACATAAACAGTACATAAACAGTAACAGAAACAGTAATTTTAAAACAGTAGAAGGTCATGAAACATCTAAAACATGTGATTATGCTTGTGATGATGCTGTATGCGTCATCGTGCCTGGTTGAACTGGAAGATATTCCCGTTCCCGGTGTTACAACCCCGAAGGAAACATGGGACGAGTATATGGCACAAATCAACAAAGAAATCGGAGACCTGCAGCGGCTGGTGGATATATTACAGAAAAAAAGCACCATCCGGGATGTGAAAGAGGAAGATGACTACATCGTAATCACCTTTACAGACGGCAGAACCCCCTTACGCATCTATGTCGGAGAACAGGGATCGCCGGGGCTGCCAGCCCCCGCAATCGGCATCAGACAGGAATCGGACGGCAAATACTACTGGACCCTCAACGGAGATTTGCTGAAAGACGATAACGGAAAGCCATTCCCCGTGGCAGGCGAACCGGGCGAACCGGGCATCGCACCGCAGATAGATATAGACGAGGATGGTTACTGGATTATATCGACAGACGGGGGTAATACCTGGAAATCGACCGGCCAGAAGGCCGAGGGTACACCGGGCAAAGATGGCAACGATGGCAAAGATGGCAACGATGGCAAAGATGGCAACGATGGCGACTCCTTCTTCGACGGAATAGATTTCAATGAAGGCAACAACTACGTGAAAATCATCCTGAAAGACGGAACAGTGCTGTACATACCGAGATACATAGAAATCACAGGCCCGATAGACCTTTCCCTCAGCTTCTCCCCCCCGGTAGAGGGCGTCGGCCCGACGCCGAGCTTTGCCGACTACCGCTTTGCCGGTATCGTGACCTGGATGAAATGGGAAAACGGAAACTGGAAAGAGATGAAGCTGACGGAGAAATTTATCGCCGACACAGAATATGCGGCCAGTATAGAACTGAGACCCCTTGCCGGATATGGATTTTCGGGCGTAGCAGGCGGCACGATCTTCGTCGGGCATAGTAATTCCAGCCCCTCAGACCAAGTGAAGTTCGATCTGGAAACCTTCTCCGAAGAAATCGGGACCGGCAATGAAACGGAAACGGTAACCCGTCTGGTCGCCAAAGGAAAGATCCCCTTCAAAACAACACAGTTGTCATATCGGGTAAACGACCTTGATCTGACCGGCAAAATCTCCGCACCCCTCAACAGCGCACATCCGACGCTAAGCTTCACCGGAATGCAATATTCGGGAACGATAGTGTGGTTCATACGCATCGGTAATGGGAGGATGCCACTGGGAGGAAACGAGCAGTTCAGGCTCGGCACCGAATACGAAGCAGATGTCACGCTGACGCCCGGGACAGGCTTTTCGTTCGACGGAGTGAGACAGCAAGACTTCTCCCACAGCGGCGCGCAGCAAAATGGGATCACTGAGGGAACCGGCACGGGCGGAAATCGAGTCCTCACCATCCGCTTCAAGCAGACCAGCCAGGGTACGGCGATAAGCAGCACATTATTAGACCTCACGCCCCACATCAGCACACCGGCAACAGGCGGTACACCCGTAATAAGTTTCTCCGAAGGCAGCTTCAACGGTTTCGTAACCTGGACTGATGTCACCAACAACCTGCCCATGACGGAAGGAATTTTCCAGCCGGGCACAAAATACAAGGCCAGCGTGACGCTGACACCCGCGACGGGCTATTACTTCCCCGGCAACTCCGTCCAGGTCACCTATAAAAATGCAAACATCAACTTCCCTATGACAGGCGGGAACCCGACGGGATCCATCGAATTTACCGCAACGTCCGGCGAAAAGCCGGTAAGCGGCGGCCATTTCACCTACCTGATACCCGCGCCGCGGACGAACGATACACCGATAACAGCCTTCGACGCTACCGAGTACACGGGGGCGATAAGCTGGACCCCCGAAGACACTAAGTTTCAGGCAGGCAAGCCGTATGCCGCCGCGGTGACGCTGACGGCCAAACAGGGCTATATCTTTACCGGAGTTACGGAAACCTCCCTTGTCCATAACCGTGCAACCGGAGTGACGCTTCCCCAGGGCTACGACCCGGACGCAGCGTCGACGACACTCTCCTTCACGCTCACATTCCCGCTGACGCAAGCGATAACCGACCTCAACCTGACACAGTGGGTTCCCAAGCCACAGGCCGGGAGAGTGCCTGCCGGCGATTTTGTCGGGACTCAGTACACCGGGAAGGTAGTATGGAATCAGAAACAGGGAGTCAACGACGTGCCAATGAAGACCCCTGATTTTGCACTTGGCCAGACCTATGTCGCCGAGGTGACGCTGACGGCCCATTCGGAACAGGGCTTCACCTTTGGGATGGCAGACAACTTTATCCACCGCGAAGCGACTACGG
>JAIRSV010000065.1 GCA_031255275.1 Proteiniphilum sp. | reverse complement strand
TTCGTTCCCGTGTGCATGCCGCGTTCGTTTTATATATAATGTACAGGGCAAGGCTATGCCTTGCCCTGCCCTGTTTTCTTTTTCGTTCGTCGGGGCGGGTGCTCCCGCCCCTTGCCACTCGGGCGCTCCCCGAGCTGGTTTCCTCCGCTTGACAACTTCTTGACTTTTTCAACTGTCAGCTTTCCACTGTCCATTAATGAAGTGCATGCCGCGTTCGTTCCCGCGTGCGTGCCGCGTTCGTTCCCGTGTGCGTGCCGCGTTCGTTCCCGCGTGCATGTCGCGTTCGTTCCCGCGTGCGTGCCGCGTTCGTTCCCGTGTGCATGCCGCGTTCGTTTTATATATAATGTACAGGGCAAGGCTATGCCTTGCCCTGCACATTATATATGGCCGTCGCGTAGCGACGTAATGTTGTTGGTAGAGACAGTGCAGACAATTAGCAAAGAAATCGCTTAATAAAGAAATCGCTCGTCGGGGCGGGTGCTCCCGCCCCTTGCCGCTCCGGCGCTCCCCGAGCTGGTTGTTTCCGCTTCTCCGCTTCTCCACATAAAAAAACCGGCTCCCGTGGCAGGGGGCCGGTATTCCTTCAGTCAAACATGAGGCGACAGTATCAACCTGCCTCTATTGCGCCCTTATTTTTATATTCCGAAACCATACTTCGTCTCCGTGATCCTGCAAAAGAATCAATCCTTTCTCCGCATTGCCAAAGTCAGGCCAGTCTTTGTACTTGCTGAAATTCACCAGCGCACCCCATATCCCGCTGTTCCGCTCATACTCCACAATCTTCACCCCGTTCAGCCAGTGCTCCACATGATTTCCACGCACAACCACCATCGCGGTGTTGAATGACCCCCAGTGGAAGGGCTTGTCCTGCGGAGCAGGTATCAAGTCATAAAGCGAACCCAGCGTACGGTTCCCCTTCACGCCCAGCTTGGCGTCCGGGTGACGCTCGTCGTCCAGTAGCTGATATTCGCAGCCGATGGCCGACCCGGCTCCCTGGTTCAGGTTGGTATCCACAAAATATTTGATGCCGCTGTTCGCTCCCTCGGTTATCTTGAAATCTACCATCAGTATGAAATCTTTGTAAGGACGCGTGGTGACAATATCGCCGCCGTTGGTGGATTCGCCGCCGTCACTTTTCTGTACCTTCAATATTCCGTCCTCGATAGACCATCCCTTTTCGGGGAAATGATCCGATTTGGCGCCACGCCACCCTTCGGTAGTCTTGCCGTCCCACAGCAGCTTCCAGCCATCGGCCACCTCCTGTTCCGAAAGGGTATTGGGCTTCAGCTCCTGCGGATACAGCCTGATATTGCGCCAGGCAACACGCTTCCCCTCCAGGGCGGCATCGTCGATGGGCACCACCTGCAGGGCGATGAAGCCCGGAGGTACGGGCGTGGAATAATCTGTCCTGGTGCCGCATTGAACGCCGTTCACCCAAACACAGACGATACTGCCCACGGCCTCGATACGGGCAGAGTTCCACTCGCCTTTCCTGAAAACCTTCTCTTCGGCCGAGCCAATCGACACGTGGGAGCGCCACTCCCTGTCCTCACCTATCCAGACCTGGCCGGCTGTATCGATCCACAACTGGTAACCGTAGGAACGGCCGTTCTCGTACTCCTTCGTCAGACTGTCGCTTCTGAACAGGACGCCGAAGTTCAAACCGTCGTCAACCTTAAAGTCAAACTCCATGACAAAGTTGTCATACATCTTTTCGGTCGCCAGGAACGTATTGGGGGTATTCATTTTCGAGATACCGACAATGGCGCTGTCCCGTACTTCATACTCGGCCGCTCCGTTCAGCTTCTTCCATCCCCGCAGGCTGTGCCCGTCAAACAGGCTTTCCCCTTTCGGCTTCTGCGCCCATGCCGAGAGGGTCACGATCATTACTAAAACTGTTATTACTGTTTTTCTTGTCATAATTCAATTAATTAATGTGTCAGATTAAATCCTGTAAAAATCTTCCCATCCCTTGCGCGGCGGTTCGCCGGTGAGGTAAGCATCGGCAAAAGCGTCGTTGGTAACCCGTTTGGTTTCGCGGTCAAACACAATCTTCCGGTTGAGCTTCTGCGCTGCCACGCCCAGACAGAAGACCTGACTCAGCGGAGCGGATATTTCAAACGGAGAACGGGTTTTTTCCTTTCCCTGACAGGCCAGCAGGAAGTTGGCGAAATGAGTGGAGGGACTCTTCGGCACCTCGGGAAGATCCTTTTCCATAGCCTTCGCCATCTCCTCGGGGATGATGCTGAGCGTACTGCCGTGCGAACCTCCCTTGAAGGTCAATTCTCCGCCGTAAATCTCTTTTCCGGGATTCAGCCTGGCCGGCTGAATCTTACCGCCTCCCACCGAGGGGATATTGGGATCGAGATCCGACACGCCGTAACCCTCGGGAACGGGGGGGACGTTATCCAGTCCGTCATACCAGGTGATGGCCAGCGGAGGCATATTTCCCCGCGCCGGGAATTTGAACTCGATGGTGCTCGACATCGGGAAAAAGTAATCATTGTGATCCTTCAGCATCAGCGGCGTGACCTCTTCCGGCAGACCCAGGTCGAGAAACTCGTGTACCGTGTCGATGATATGCGCCCCCCAGTCGCCCAGAGCGCCCATCCCGAAGTCATACCAGCAGCGCCACTGCCCGTAGTGGAAATCCTTATTGTAGTCGTGATGCCGCTGCGCCATCATCCATATATCCCAGTCCAGCGTGTCGGGGACGGGTTCTGCCGCGGGGAACTTTCCGATGTTGGGATCCCATCCGTGCCAGCGGCGCGAATTGTTCATGTGTGCCGTGACGGCCTTCACGTCTTTGATGATACCGGCCTCCTTCCAGGCTTTGAACTGAAAATAGTTAGCGTCCGAATGTCCCTGGTTTCCCATCTGAGTAACCACGCCGGGATACTTTTTGGCCGCCTTCAGCAGCAGTTCCGATTCGTGAAAAGTACGGGTCAGCGGCTTTTCCACGTAAACGTGCTTGCCTTCGGCCATCGCCATCACCGTCACGGGAAAGTGCGAAAAGTCGGGCGTAGCGATAGCAACCGCCTCAATCTCGTTTCCCGCCTTGTCGAACATTTCCCTGAAATCTTTGAATCGTTTGGCTTTCGGGAACTTGTCGAGCGCCTTTTTCGTATGTTCGGCGCCCAGATCCGCGTCGCAAAGAGCAACCACGTTAGCCAGTCCCGTTTTGTCGAAATCATTGATAATCTCCCAGCCCCTGTTTCCGATACCGATGTGGGCCAGATTCACTTTTCTGTTGGCGCCCACAACTCTGCCGTAACTCGCGGCACTCATTCCGGTCGACATTCCGCCGACGACCAGCCCGGCAGAAGCCAGGGCTGCATTTCTGATAAAATCTCTTCTCGTTGTCATGATACGTGCAATATGTATTTATATGTATTTATGAAATTAAGAAATTACGAAAACCTGTCCCTGTGCGCCCACAAGCCGAGCGCGGGATTTGAAATATAGAAAATCTCTTCTCCGCCTGGGAGTGTGTTGAAGCCCTCTTTCAGCTGCAGGGGATCATACCTCTGCATGACTTCGTCGATATTGCCCCAGCGGAAGCCGACGCTCTCAATCTCTTCCCGCGAGAGGTTCTCCGCCCCCTTTCCGGGACAGTAGGTGACGGAGAATCTTCCCTCGGAGGATCCGTGGATAAGATGTGCCGCCGCGCCCAGATTATCCCTCAGATCCGGGTCGGCAGCCACCGCCCTCAGTATGCCTGGCGTGCCGGAATAGCCGTATTTGCGGATCAGCAGATCAATTGTTTTGTCTTCGCCGAACTCCTTCAGCGCCGGGGCTATCACAATTAACTCACCTCCGTCGGCAATGGCCATCCGCGTGCGGTAGATCGACTTGTTCCCCAGCCAGGTGCTTTTGAATTCCGCGGGATCGAGCCATACAACCACTTTCTTTAGCGGTTTGTGCACCATCACGAAGTTAACCTTCAGAGAAAGTTCGGCAGCGCGGTCGAATACCTCCGAATCGTCTCCTGCGAACAGGCCGAAGGTCTGCTGTTCACCTTCCGGATTCACCCCCACCACCGTGAGGAGGTAGACGATGGGCAGATCTTTCAGGTATTTTTCGGTTGCGTAGTTGAAAATACGCCTCACCGGAGTGTCGACCCTCCCCATCATCCGCTCCAGGCCATACACGGCGCCGACGTAGTGACTCTTGTTGATCCCCTCGCATCCGCCGGCTCCCACGAGGATATTCTTGTTATAGTTGGCCATCCCCACCACCTCGTGAGGCACTACCTGCCCGACGGAGAGGATGAGGTCGAAACCGCCCTCGGTCAGGAGCCTGTTCACCTGTACCGGCCAGGAAAAATCGACCTTCCCCTCCGAGACGCTGCGGATATATTCCGCCGACACCTCGCCCAGCGTGATGACGTCGTTTCGCCAGTCATGGTCGCGGAAGAGCGTTTGGGGGATTTTCCCGAACATCTGTCCGATCTGGCTTCCGGTCATGGGGGTGTGCGTCCCCAGGGCGGGCAGAATATCGGTAAGCCTTTCGCCATAATATTCCCAGGCCATTTCGGTAAGTTCGCCGGCGCGGCTGTGCAGGCGGGTGTAATCGGGCGGCACGGCAAGGATCTTCCGCCGTTCGCCCAGTTTCGCCAGCGCCTCATACAGTCCGCACCTCAGTTCTTCGCGCGAAAGGGCGGTGTCGGGCGAGCCGTTTTCGTAATAGATCATCCGGGATAAGTCATTATGTCACACATCGTATGTGGTAGAGGCGGTATTTCCGCCGCGCCCCGTCCAGTCGGTATGGAAAAACTCACCGCGCGGCCTGTCCGTTCGTTCATAGCGGTGGGCGCCGAAGTAGTCGCGCTGCGCCTGCAGAAGGTTCGCCGGCAGACGCGCGTTGCGGAGGCCGTCCAGGTAACACAGCGCCGAGGTGAGCGCCGGCGCCGGAATGCCGTTCAGGAGGGCTGCCGCGCAGACCCTGCGCCAGCCCTCTTCGGCAGAGAGGATGGCTTCCCTGAAAAAGGGAGCAAGCAGCAGGTTCTCAAGCGAAGGATTGTTGTCGAACGCCTTCTTAATATCTCCCAGAAAGCGGGAACGGATAATGCAGCCGCCGCGCCACATCAGGGCGATGCCGCCGTAGTTGAGGTTCCAGCCATACTCTTTGGCCGCCTCCGTCATCAGGTCGTAGCCCTGTGCGTAGGAAATGATCTTGGCGCCATAGAGCGCCTTTTCCAGATCGTCCGTAAACTGGCGTCTGTCTCCCGCAAAAGCGGGTGGTTTCCTGCCGGGAATCGCTTCCGAAGCCTTTACCCGCAGGTCTTTCTGCGCCGAGAGGCAGCGCGAAAAGACCGATTCGCCGATCAGCGTAAGCGGAATGCCCAGATCGAGCGCCGCAGCTGCAGTCCACTTGCCGGTTCCCTTCTGTCCGGCCGCGTCGAGTATCTTCTCCACCAGCGGACTTCCGTCGCCGTCCTTATAAGCCGTTATGCCGGCCGTGATCTCTATCAGGTAAGAGTCGAGCACGCCGCCGTTCCACTTCCCGAATACTTCGTGCTGCTCAAAGGCATCCATGCCGAGCAGTTCCCTCATCAGGTGATATGCTTCGCCGATGATTTGCATGTCGCCATACTCGATGCCGTTGTGTACCATCTTGACGAAATGTCCGGCGCCGTTTTCGCCTACCCAGTCGCAACAGGGGACGCCGCCGTCGACTTTGGCGGAGACGGCGCGGAAGATCTCTTTCACATGCGGCCATGCTCCGGGGGAGCCGCCGGGCATCAGCGAGGGCCCCCTGAGTGCACCCTCTTCGCCGCCGGAGACGCCCGTCCCGACGTAGAGAAGACCTTTGCTCTCCACATATTTGGTTCTGCGAATGGTGTCGGGAAAATGGCTGTTGCCTCCGTCGATGATGATGTCGCCCGGTTCGAGCAGAGGGATGAGCTGTTCGATGAAATCATCCACGGGCTTGCCCGCCTTCACCAGCATCATCACCTTACGGGGTCTTTCAAGAGAGGCCGCCAGTTCTTCCAAAGAGTGCGCGCCGATAAAATTCTTCCCCCGTCCCCGTCCGTTGACAAAAGCGTCTACCTTGTCGACGGTACGGTTGAATACGGCTACCGTGTAGCCCTTACTTTCCATGTTTAAGACCAGATTTTCGCCCATTACGGCCAGTCCGATCAATCCTATATCTGCTTTTCTGTTCATTGTCTGTATGTATGTTTCGTGATCCGGCCTTGCCGGACACTGTTTTCAATCAGGGATTCGGTTCCACAGCCCCGTTCCCTATCTGACTACCCTGGCGTTGCCTTTCCAGACGCTCCATATCATCTCTTCGTCGGCCGGCAGGGCGTAGTCCGTGAGGAAGGTGGCTGCCAGCGCTCCGCTCGCCCAGGCAAAGCGTATCCGGTCTTCGGGCTTCATTTCCTTCAGGACGCCGTAGAGCAGTCCGCCCACAAAGCCGTCGCCGCCGCCGATGCGGTCTATCACGCCGATCCTGCGCAGGGGAGCTTCATACCAGTTTCCGTCCTCGCAGGTGATGGCGCCCCAGAGGTGTTCGTTAGCGCTGATCACCTCGCGCAGCGTGTTGGCAAAGACGGATACGCGGGGAAAGGCTTTCTTCACGTTGAGGATCATTTCTTTGAAGGCGTCCAGCGTCCCCCCGATGTTTTCGCCCCCCGCTTTCGGCCCTTCGACGCCGAGGCAGAGCTGAAAGTCTTCTTCATTACCGATAAGAATATCGGAGAGGGAAGCGATTTGGGTGAACGTTTCCTGTAATTCCCGTTCCCTTCCTTTCCAGAAGGTGGCGCGGTAGTTGAGGTCGAACGAGATGAGTGTGCCGTGTTTTTTTGCATACCGGGCTATCTCGAGGCAGAAGTTGCCCGTGCCGGGCGAAAGCGCCGCGATGAGGCCGGAGAGGTGTACGATCTGCACGCCTTCCCGGCCGAATATTCTTGGCAGGTCAAACTCTTTCGCCTGCAACGTTTTTCCCACCTCACCCGCACGGTCGTTCAGCACCCGGGGGGCGCGCAGGCCGAAGCCGCTGTCGGCGACGTTGAACTGGTGACGGTATCCCCAGGGATCGCCCTGCGGCACCTCCGGCCCCTCGTATTCCATGTTCCGCGCCCGGAGGTCGGCTTTTATAAAGGCGGCTACGGGGCTGTCCTTCACAAAGGCGGTGAGTACCTTCACGGGAAGTCCGAGGCAGGCGGGGATGCTTGCCGCATTGGTTTCGGCGCTGGTGGCCTGCATCCGGAAGAGGCGGGTGCCGTGTACCGGCTGCGCGTCGACGGGCGTGATGCGTACCCCCATGCTGGTGGGTACGGCCAGTGAGTATTTGTATTCTTTTCTTAAAACTAAAGGCATCTTGCTAATTTGTTAGTATGCTGGTGTGACTGACGGGATGGCCGGTCAGAGGCTGAAGGCGTCGAATCCCCCGTCTGCGATGGCGACCGTTCCGGTCACGAACTTCGAGGCGTCGCTCACCAGGTAGTGGAGCGTACCTAACAGGTCTTCGGGAACTCCGAAGCGGCGGAAGGGGGTGTGTGCAATGATGGCGTTGCCGCGGTCGGTGCGGGAGCCGTCGGGATTGGTGAGCAACGCCCTGTTTTGCTCCGTGATAAAAAAGCCGGGACACAGCGCGTTGACACGAAAATCTTCTCCGAATTTAAGCGCCAGTTCTCCCGCCATGTATTTGGTAAAGTTGGTCACTGCCGATTTGGCCGCTCCATATCCCGCAACGCGCGTCAGGGGGCGTAAGGCCGAGGCGGAGGAGATGTTCACGATGTTCCCTCTTTTCTCTCTGACCATGTATTCGGCGAAAACCAGCGTGGGGATAACCGTTCCCATCAGGTTCAGATCGACTACCTTCCGGAAATCATCCGTCTTCAAATCAAAGATGGTATTATCGGGGCCGATGGTCGCACCCGGCATGTTTCCGCCGGCGCCGTTAATCAGCACATCGATTTTTCCGTACTGTTCCGCAATCTCTTCGGCATTCCGCTTCAGGACAGACTCGTCGGTCACGTCGGTCTGAAGGAATATTGCTTCTCCGCCGGCAGCCTTCACCCTCCGCACCAGTTCGTCGCCCTTCTCTCTGTTCCGTGCCAGTACCGCCACTTTCGCGCCGTGTGCGGCCAGGTATTCCACCATCAGGGTACCCAGAACGCCGGTTCCTCCCGTGATGACGATCACTTTTCCTCTAATATCAAACAGTTCGTACATAGTTTATTGTTTTAATGACGGGTTTTATTGTTTCGATGAAGGGGCCGAAACGGATGGCCCCCCCTGTCCGCGTCAGAAGTTGAAGAATCCTTTTGCGTTGTGATAGGAGATATTTTCCACCATCTTTCCGAGGGAATCCATCTCCGATGCGGGCAGCAGCCCCTGCTCCACATCGTTTCCGACGAGGTTGCACAGTATGCGGCGGAAGTACTCGTGGCGGGGGTAGGAGAGGAAGCTGCGCGAGTCGGTCAACATTCCCACGAAGCGGCTCAGCAGTCCGAGGTTGGAGAGGGAGTTCATCTGCGCTTCCATCCCCGTCTTCTGGTCGAGGAACCACCATCCGGAACCGAATTGCATCTTTCCGGCGACCGATCCGTCCTGAAAGTTACCGATCATGGTGGCGACCATGTCGTTATCCCGGGGATTGAGGTTGTAAATAATGGTTTTGGTCAGGCGGT
>JAIRSV010000064.1 GCA_031255275.1 Proteiniphilum sp. | reverse complement strand
GTCCTTATCTATAAACATGCCAATGAAATCGGATATAAAACAGCTAAAAGAAGATTTACAATGGAAATGAGAAACTTGATTATTGCTATGATTGTAGTGGTATGTGGCGGTGACCCTGCATTGTTCTTTAAAACATAGAAAATGTGACCGGAATTTCTTCCGACCACTCGTGGGTGCTCCCGCCCCTTGCCACTCGGGCGTTCCCCGAGCTGGTTGTTTTTGTGGGTCACATCATCACATCATCACATTAATTTTTTCGTTCGTCGGGGCGGGTGCTCCCGCCCCTTGCCACTCGGGCGTTCCCCGAGCTGGTTTTCTCCACTTAACTAAAAAACAAATTATAAGCACATCAGCGCTTCTTCGAATAGGGTGACTTTTTCTAATCCTTCTTCGTGTACGATGTATGTATTTTCTATTCCTGCGGCGCCGATGCCGGGTAAAACAAATTTAGGTTCCAGCGCAAATGCCATACCCGGTTCCAGTATCTCTTTCGATCGGGGGGTGAGTACCGGTGGTTCGTTGATCTCGAGTCCGACGCCGTGACCGATGAAGCGGGCTTGCTGTACGGTTCCCATGAAACAGGTTGTCAGACCGTTTTCCTTCACGATCTCTTCGGCCTGAAGGTACAGTTCGGAGCACGGGATGCCTGGCCGAAAGCTTTTTATGATTGCTTCGTGTATGTCGATGGAGACTTGATGTGCTTTGAGGGCGTCGGCGGGGGCATATTCTATGGCGTAGGTACGGGTCATGTCGTCCATCCAGGGGCGGTAGTTCCCTGCCATATCCACCATCACCGTGCTGCCCGGCGTGAGTTGGGTGCCGTTGGCGCCCAGTGGCAGCAGGGGGGTGATGCCGGCGCCGCCCAGGGCGTAGTCGAAGGGTGAGGCGGTCTGGGCATTGTCGCCGGCCAGCAGGCTTCCCATAAAGATGTCCATGTTCTCGCCGAAGGAGCGGAAGATGCCGGCTGATCCGTGCAGGCGCATTTGCCGTTCGATCTCTATCTGCAGTTCCAGGTCGGTCATTCCCTTGCGATACAGGGTGGGGATCAGGGCATATACTTCGGCGTGGATGCGGGCGCTTTCGCGGATCTGTTCCAGTTCGTAGGGGGATTTTATTGCGCGCAGCTTCCGCAGTTCTCCCGAAATGTTGCCTGTCTCCGGCATACCCAGCGCGGCTTGAAGCCGGGTGGCGGCGCTGAAGGTTAGCTGGTCGGCTTCGATCAGAAGGCGTCCGGGGAGGGGGAGGCCGGCCTGACGTAACAGGTCGGGGATCTGTTCCGGTTTGCGGATTGCTTTCACGCGTTCGTCCGCGATGCCGGCGGGGCGTTTCACGAACAGCAGCGGTTCTCCTTCGGGATAGAGGAGGAGGAGGCCGTCGAAAATGAATCCGCACAGCCAGTAGTGATTGACCGGCGTGGTGATAATGCAGGCGTCGGCTTGCATTTTGATGATGGTTTGCCGTACTTTTTCCAGCCTCGGGCCGGTTTCGTGCAGGAGTAATCCGTTCATAAGCAGTATTGTTTTTTGATCTTCAAAATTACGGGATTTTCTTTAAAAAAACGTATTTAACGGTTGAAAACATGTTTTTGGACGGTGTCTCTCCTGTGTGGAAAGGGGGGTTTTTATCGTGCGTTTTTCCGGCTTCAAGAAAAAACTTTTACCGGCTGTTTAAAAATGTTACCGTTTATCAATGGAATAACAGGCTGTTTTTCGGTCAGGAATAAATCTTTTATCTTTACATCCGTCATAACTGATTTAAGAAGTGAGTAACAGACGTATACTGATTGTGGAGGATGACCGTTCCTTTGGGGCTATGCTTCGGAAGTGGTTCGAGAGGAACGGTTTTTACGCTGCGTTGTGCCCGGGCATGGCGGCGGCGCGTGAGGCGCTTTTGCAGACGGAGTCTTTTCAGGTTATCCTGTCGGATCTGCGCCTGCCGGACGGTGATGGTATCATGCTGCTGAGCTGGTTGAATGAGAGGCGTCTGCCGATACCGGTCATTATCATGACGGGGTATGGCGAGATACGGACGGCGGTGGCGGCCATCAAGCTGGGCGCGTTTGATTTTCTGGAGAAGCCGGTGAATCCCGATATTCTTGCGAAAAAGATTGAGGCGGCTTTCGAGGCCGGACGTGTGAGTGCTTCTCCGCCCGAAAAGCGGACGGCGGAGGGGGGGAAACCGCACGGAGCGAGAGGAGGCAAAGCTTTTGTGGAGGGACGCAATCCGGTTTCCGCGCAGATGTATGCGCATATCGACCTGGTGGCGCCTACCCGGATGGCGGTGATGATTACGGGCGAAAGCGGTACGGGCAAGGAGCATGTGGCGCGTCTGATCCATGACCGGAGTGGACGTGCCGACGGGCCTTTTGTCGCCGTGGACTGCGGGAGTCTCTCCATTGAGCTGGCGCCGAGTGAGCTTTTCGGTCACAAGAAGGGTGCGTTTACTTCTGCGATAGAGGACAGGAGCGGATTTTTCAGGGAGGCGGACGGGGGGACGCTGTTTCTCGACGAGGTGGGCAACCTGTCCTGCGGGGTGCAGATGCAGTTGCTGCGCGCGCTGCAGGAGAAGAAGGTGAGGCCGGTGGGTACCTCTTCCGACGTGGATATGGATGTGCGCATCATTACGGCTACGAACGAGGATCTGGACAGGGCTATCGGTACGGGAAGCTTCAGGGAGGATCTCTATCACCGGCTGAATGAGTTTATGATCAGAGTTCCCCCGTTGCGGGAGTGTGCGGATGATCTTGCTTCGTACGCGGACTTCTTCAGGGAGGAGGCGAACAGGGAACTTGACAGGGAGGTAATTTCCGTTTCTCCCGAGGCGCTGGCTGCGCTGAAGGGTTATTCCTGGCCGGGTAATCTGAGGGAGTTGCGCAACGTGATCCGTCGGGCGGTGCTTTTCACGGGGGGCGACTGCATTACGCCCGACAGTCTGCCGGCGCTCGCCGCGAGAAGGGAACCGGCGCTTCGGGAGGAGGCAGATGTTTCGCCCTTCGTGGAGCCGGAGAGGGAGAGGGAGAAGATTCTGAGGGCGCTTGCTCTGACGCGAGGGAACAAAACCAGGGCGGCCGTCCTGCTGCAGATCGACAGAAAAACACTTTACAATAAAATGCACCAGTATGACATCGGATTATAGGGAGAAGTCGGCCCGCTGCTGTGCGCGGTGCGGATTCTATGACAGATGATTCTCCCTGATGCTGTCAGCAAACAGTCTTATTTCCGCAATTGTATCCGTCAGCTTTTCTTTCCAGTCGGGATAGGCCGGTTCGCCCTCTTCCCGCAGCCTGTCCATTTTGTGCAGGGCGGTACAGAGGCGGTCGGCGTCGAGTTGCCCGAAGAAGGGGTGTATCCTGTGACTCAGTTGCTGCGCCTTTTCAAAATTACCCTCTTCGATGTAAGCCGTCAGCGCATCCATGTCTTTTTCCACCGACCGGACAAAGTGGGAGAGGATCTCTCTGATGGCCTGCTCGTCTCCCTGAAAAAAGGCGTAGAAGCGGGGGAACTCTCTTTCGAACCGGTTTGTCACCTCCTCCGCCGCCGCCTCTTCCACTACCACCACCTCCTCCTCCGGGGGGACTTCCGAACCGGAAGGCAACGGGTTGTCCCGCGGAACTTTAGGCGTCGCCAGTATGTCGGTGAGAGCGCTCATCCGGACGGGTTTTTCGATCAGCCCCGAAAAGCCTTCCGAACAGGCCCGTTCCCGGGTATAGTCACCGTGAGCGGTCATTAGCCAGACGGGGATTCGGACATCCTTTTTCCGGATTTCGCGCAGAATGTCCATTCCCGTTATACCGGTCATCTGCATGTCGGTAAATACGATGTCGAACAGGGTGACGATTCGCAGGAATCCCTTCACGTCAAGGTGGCGGCTGCAGAGCTTTACCCGGTAGCCGCTGCGCGTGAGAAACTCCCTGATCATGTTCCCCAGCGGAAGATCGTCTTCAAAAATCAGTATCTTACGATAGTGCGCAGCTTTCTGCGCCGGGTGACTGTCGGCAGAGAGGTGCGGAGGCTGTCCCGACGCCCGGCCGTGGGGCAGGGTGAGGGTGACGCAAGTCCCCCGTCCTTTCTCCGAAGCGATTTCAATCTTCCCCTTCAGCAAGTCGACCAGACCTTTCGTGACGTACATTCCGAGGCCGCTTCCCTCCGCCTTCAGCGGGTTCTTCATGCGGAGAAAGGGCTGAAAGATCTCCGGCAGTTCCCCGGCGTCCATGCCGGTGCCGCTGTCGGTGACGGTGATCACCGGACTCTCTTCGCGGCACTGCAGCGCTATGACGACGCCTCCGCAATCCGTATACTTCACCGCGTTGGATACTATATTGGTGAGGATCTGCTTCAGGAGCGTATAATCGGTTTCCATGTACAGCGGAGAGTCAGCACGGTTATCAAACGTCAGTTCCAGCGCCTTTTCCTCCGTAAAGGGCCGGAACATGCGGATAAGGTCTTCCAGCAGCGCGGTGAGGTTGAAGCGACAGGGGTGCGGCGTGCCCGACTTCTGCTGCAGGCGCGAAAATTCGAGCAGATTAGTCAGCATGTTCAGGATATGCCTCCCGGAATTTCTGGCGGATTGCAGCTGTCGTTTTCTGTCCGCATCCTTCTCCTCAGCGTCCCACATCTCCATATACCCCATTATGGAGCTGAGGGGAGTCTTCACGTCATGAGACACGGAGAGGAGAAGCTTGTGACGGCTCACGATCAGTTCCTCCGTAAACTGTTTTTCTCTGGCCAGATCCGTTCGCGCCCTCTGTCCGTTGTTGAGGTCAGCGATGATGAACAGGATGGTGATAAGGATGAAGAGTATGGAGAATGCGCCGACGACGAGGGCGAAAGTAAAGATTCTCCGGGAAAGTTCCTCACTGTTCACCGTCCCCCGCCAGGCAATCCGGATAGTTTCGCTGTAGAAGTCACCGGTCAGCTGAGAGATGTGGAGCGAGATATTCTGTTCGGCAAAGAGAAGTTCCTGCACCTCCTTCTCAATACCCTGTATGTGGGAAGAGTAGGTACGGGACGCCTCCTCCGTTATATTCTTGAGGTCAGCGTCGGAAGCGAGCGAATCGGGAATAATCCCGTCATAGCTGCTGATCTTTTCATCCAGCTCCGTCAGCGGATTCCGCGAGTTGAAGAGACCCTTCAACCGGTGCACAATCCTGTTCTTCTCCTGCAGAAGCGAGTCAATCTCCTGCAGCCTCACATCCTGCTCCTTTCCCGGCTTCATCTCCTTTATATCCTGTATCCGGCGGGAAATATCGGTGGAAATAGAATCATACTGCTGTTTCAGTCCCCGTTGCGGAGAAGCCAGGTAGATGTTGAGAATCTCCTGCACACGCTGTATGGAAATAATCAGCCGGTTGCTCTCCGAGAGCACTTTATAAGAATTGCTCATCCGAGCCTTCCCTGCATCCATGTTCCTTTTCAGAGAATGAGAGTAGAGAAACAGTCCGGAAAAGTAGAGGATGATGACGAGAAATATAAGTCCTATCTTTATTCTGACCCTTTGTTCAGGGGATTTCCTGGATTCCATACAACAAGTATTTGCCTCCAAATATAAGAGATATGTTTCAATTGCCGCCATTTCAGGTTTGATCACCGGCAAAAGTGTGGAATCAGCTACTTTAAGTGTAGATTTTTTCCATAAATTCCACGCTTTTTCTACAGTGAGAGCCTCACGGAGCTTTCCCTCCGGACAATTTTAAATCACTTGTCATCAACAAGTTGAAGTCGTTATCCTGTAATCCGGTTCAGTTTGGTATCCGGTTTGATGTATAAATACCGGCGCCAGGCGCCATCAAACTAAATATTCAAAATATTATCATTATGAGAAAGATTTTTTTATTGACTGTCGCGATTATTACAGGATTCACTGTATTGACAAACGTTCGGAATGTGTACTCCATCGGGGAAGCCCCCCCCATCACAGCAGTCCCCGAAGACGAGGGCTTCACGGAAGTGCGGCAGCAGGATCTCTGCGAAGCTGTTCAGACAGCAATAAAAGCCTTTACGCAGGAATATAATGTAACTGCGATCGGGCACAATGCCGAAAAACAGCTCACGAAGGTGAAACTGATGAAAAAGGAGGGTCAAACCGAAAAAGTAGTGTATCTTGACGCCGAAGGTAAGGAAACGGCAGCGCCCGCACCTCAGGAAAAGCCTCGGAAACTGGAGGAAACCGAAGGGGTTCCCTCGTCATTGTAACAAATCAAGTCAACGCTATTGCACCTCTATGTATTTCTTGATTGATAGATTCTTCTTAAAACAATGACTGAAAACCCGGCCGTCCCTTTGCTGTGTGATTAGCAAGGGGGCGGCACTTTTTTTTTGCCCCGTCACACCGGGGCTTTCCTGATCTATAACTTTGTCGCTCGTCGGGGCGGGTGC
>JAIRSV010000035.1 GCA_031255275.1 Proteiniphilum sp. | reverse complement strand
ACGCCGCGCTTCACACCCATGCTGATCGCCGATCCGACGATTCCACCCATTGCCGAATCCAGCCCGAAGGCGCTTCTGAATATCAGCGAAAGCATGGCGGGGATCTGATCGCAGTGGATTACCAGAATGACCGCCGCCACAATAACATATCCGACAGCCATAAAAGGCGTAACGTATCCGGCCACACGCGCCAGACGCTTCACGCCTCCGAAGATAATCAGCGCAAGAATCAGCGCTACGCCCCCCGCAACGATTCGCTTGTCGAGATGAAACGAATTTTCGAAAGCGTCGCAGATGGCGCTGGACTGTACGCCGGGCATCAGCAGACCCAATGATATGACCGCAGCCAGCGCAAAGGTCATGGCAAAATATTTGTTGCCGATTCCTTTCAGTATATAATACGCCGGGCCACCCCTGTAATGCCCGTCTATCTTTTCCTTGTAAATCTGTCCGAGGGATGACTCCACGTAGGAGGTGGCGGCGCCGAAGAAGGCGATCGTCCACATCCAGAAGATCGAGCCGGGACCGCCCAGAGCGATCGCCGTGGCTACTCCGGCAATGTTGCCCGTACCCACGCGTCCCGAAAGCGCAAGGGCAAAGGCCTGAAAGGATGAGATCCCCGAGTCCGACGACTTGCCGTGAAACAGCATATGCATCATTCGCTTGAAATAGCGTATTTGCATGAATCGGGTACGAAGAGAAAAATACAGTCCCGCCGCCAAAAGAAATACGATGACGGGGGTGCCCCATACGAAGGCGCTTATTTCCGATACAATTTTTGAAAAATCCATGTGTTAATCATTTATTTTTCGCAAGCTCCAATCACCCTGCTTGCGATAGGGTTTTGAATTTTAACTTTCCCCCTCTCTTATTTTGCCTCCTCAAAAGGAATGTCTTCCAGTGCTTTTTTCAGTTCCATACTCGGCGTAAAGATCACCTTTACGCCTTTGATGCAGGCGGCATTAAAGGCTTCGGGCGTGTCTGTGCCTTCACTTGAGAGGTTCAGCCGCAGCGTACCAAATTCACCTGGCCGGATACTCATGCCGATTTTCAGGAACGCAGGCAATTCTTCCGGAAAATTGTCAAGCGTGTTTTCAATGTCGCCGCGCGTGAGCAACAAACGGCCTGCAATTTCTTTTGCAAAATCTCTAATCATAAATTTACCGACATTCACCGGATTGGCATACCATTTTTTCGGTTCTGCCGGATTTGCGGGATTCCCGCGTTCTACTAATCTGTACTTCATAACTTCATATTTTAAATATTAAACATGTAGTAAAAAACTTCTCGTAAGGATGCGTGAAAATTTCCATAGTGACGGAAATTTTCCTGCATCACTATGGAAATTCCGGCGGATAAGCGGCGGGATTTTCTCCATCCGTCCGTTCTTAAAAATGAGGGATAAACGGCAGTCAAACCGTCTGAGTAAATAAAACAGGAAAACTTGCGTCTGTGCGGAAAAAAGGTTAGACTACACGCGCACAAAAATACGCCTGCCTCCACACACACAATCAAATTATCCGGACAGGCCAAAGGGCGAGCGTTCATTCTCACTAAACTTTCGATAATGTGTATCCAATGCGACATATCTGTTCTCGGTTTTTTTTAAATGAGCGGAATAATCGTTTTCTACTTCTAAGACACCAAAAGTATATTTTTTTACCGGTTGACCAAATTTTTCAAAATTAAATTATCACTTCAGCGTATTTTTTTTGAATTGAAAGTGGAGAGCGTTGCGTAACGCCGACCTGCGGGGGTGGAAGCAAGGGGATCACAGGGGCAACGCCCCCGAATCAGAGAAAACAGGAAGATAAGACAAAGATTTTGTATATTTGCCATCCGGAGAAATTAAACGAAACAGCGAAAATGAAAAATCTGGCAGACAAAATTATCGCCTTCAACCGGGAACTGCACTACCCCGGAGAACTGCCCCAAGGCTTCCGTGTACTGAACCCTTTCCTGGAAAACCCGGAAACAATATCCGTCATGCAAGCCTTCTACCGCAAATACTACAGCGATACCGTCCGGCGCAAATTCATTATCGGCATCAATCCTGGCCGCCACGGAGCAGGCGTGACGGGCGTCCCCTTCACCGACACCAAACGCCTCGAAAGCGTCTGCGGAATCACCATGCACTCGGCGCACACCCACGAAGTATCCTCGCTGTTCATCTATGACATGATCGCCGCTTATGGCGGAGCCGAAAGCTTCTACGGCCGATTCTACATCAATTCGCCCTTTCCGCTGGCCATCATTCGCGAGACGGGAGACGGCACCCGGCTCAACGCCAATTATTATGACGACAGGACGCTGTTTGAAAAGCTCACGCCCTTTATGCTCGAATCGCTCAGAAAGCATATCGCCGTCGGCCTTGACACGTCTGAAGTATACATCCTCGGAAAGAAAAACGCCGACTTCATCCGCAGGCTGAACAGAGACGGAAAGCTCTTTGACCGGATGACGGTGCTGGAACATCCGCGCTACATCCAGCAATACAGATCGAAAGAGAAACAGCTCTATATCGACAAATACCTGCAGGCCTTCGAGAAATAAATCGGTTCACACAAACATCCCATCCCTGCACATCACAACAAAGAAAATCGCACATCAAACTATGCACGCAAAAAAGATCAACATTGCCATCGACGGATTCTCCTCGTGCGGCAAAAGCACAATGGCCCGAGACCTGGCCCGGAAACTGGGTTACACCTATATCGACAGCGGCGCCATGTATCGCGCCCTGGCCCTGCACGCCATCCGGAAAGGATGGATCACCGGGACGGAAATCAATGAAGAAGCCCTTCGCAAACACATCCGGGAAATCAGCATAACCTTCTCGCCCAATGCACGCGGCGGACAGGATACCTGCCTCAACGGAGAATGTGTGGAGACCGAAATACGCACCCTGGAAGCCGCCGACGGCGCCAGCCGGATAAGCACGCTCGGCTTCGTGCGGAAAGAGCTGGTGCGCCGGCAGCAGGAAATGGGAAAAGCGAAAGGCATCGTGATGGACGGCCGCGACATAGGCACAGTCGTCTTTCCGGACGCAGAGCTGAAACTCTTCCTCACCGCCCCGCCCGAAGTACGGGCACAGCGCCGGTTCGACGAGATGAAAGCCGCCGGCATCACTCCCCCCCCCTACGAAGAAATACTCGCCGCCGTGAAGGAGCGCGACCTGCGCGACACCACACGCGCCGAAAGCCCGCTGCGCAAGGCCGACGACGCCATAGAACTCGACAACACCCGCACCGGCATCGGAGAACAGTTGCAGTGGGCGCTGGAGATGTTTCACAGAATCCCGGCAAAGGAATGAACTCAATCGAAATAGACAGACTTTCCGGCTGCTGCTTCGGAGTAGCAAAGGCAATCTCCAAGGCAGAAGAAGAACTGCGCAGAGGAAACACACTCTACTGTCTGGGCGACATCGTACACAATAATATAGAAGTGGAACGCCTGGAAAAAATGGGACTGATCACCGTCAATCACGAACAGTTCAAAGAACTGAAAAACGTACGCGTACTGCTTCGCGCACACGGCGAACCGCCCGTTACCTACGAAATCGCCCGGCGAAACAACATCGAACTCATAGACGCCTCCTGCCCCGTAGTGCTGAGATTACAGAAACGAATCAAGGAAAAATACACACATGCCGCCGGAAACGACGGTGCCCAGATCGTCATCTTCGGCAAAAAGGGACACGCCGAAGTAAACGGTCTGCTGGGACAGACCGACGGATCAGCCATCGTCATAGAAAGCAAGGAAGAGATCGGGAAACTCAACTTTACGAAAGACATCAGTCTCTTCTCCCAGACCACCAAATCGCTCGAAGGCTTCCGTGAAGTGGGCGAACTGATCGGATCCCGCATGAAGAACGGCGCCCGGTTTGAATTTCACGACACCATCTGCCGGCACGTATCAAACAGAATCCCCAACATCCGCGAGTTCGCAGAAAAACACGACCTCATATTCTTCATCGCCGGAGAGAAAAGCTCCAACGGCAAAGTACTGTTCGCCGAATGTCGGAAAAAAAACCCCGCCTCCTACCTCATCCACCACCCCGGCGAGATCGACCCCTCGCTGCTCAAAGAGGGCCTCAGGATAGGCATCTGCGGAGCCACATCCACCCCCATGTGGCAGATGGAATCCGTCGCCGAAAACATCTTTTATTTGTTGCATCATTAAAAAAAACCTATCTTTGCGGCTCATAGCTCAAAGGGAATTTCAAAAGGAAAGCGGATAAATAACCTGCAAATAATCAAAAGGTAAACAGTTCAAATATGGAGTCTAACATAAAAAGTGTGGGGATTCTCACCTCAGGCGGCGATGCGCCGGGCATGAATGCCGCCATCCGTGCGGTAGCGCGCGCCGGAATATTCAACAGCATGAAGGTCTACGGAATCTACCGAGGATACAAAGGCCTCATCTCCGACGAAATAGAAGAATTTAAAACCAACAGCGTAAGCAACATCATCCAGCAGGGCGGAACGATACTGAAAACAGCCCGTTCGGCAGAATTCATGACCGAAGAAGGGCGCAGGATCGCCTACGAAAACATGCGAAAGCACGGCATCGAAGCGCTGGTAGTGATCGGCGGTGACGGCTCCCTCACAGGAGCCGGTATTTTTGCCGGCGAATACAACATCCCCGTCGTAGGACTCCCCGGCACCATCGACAACGACCTGAGCGGCACCGATACGACAATAGGATACGACACGGCGCTGAATACCATCATGAAAGCGATGGACAAAATACGCGACACGGCCACTTCGCACGAACGGCTCTTCTTCGTGGAAGTAATGGGACGCAATTGCGGTTACCTGGCGCTCAACAGCGCCATAGCCTCAGGCGCCGAAGCAGCAATCATCCCCGAAATAAGCATCGAAAAAGACCAGTTGGGCGAACTCATCGAGCAAGGCTTCCGCAAGTCGAAAAGCAGCAGCATGGTACTCGTCACCGAAAGCGATGTAATCGGCGGAGCCATGAAACTGGCCGAACGCGTAAAGACGGAATACCCCCAATACGATGTACGCGTTTCCATACTCGGCCACCTGCAGCGCGGCGGATCGCCCACGGCACAAGACCGCATCCTCGCCAGCCGCATGGGCATTGCCGCCATACAGGCACTGATGGAAAATCAACGGAACGTGATGATCGGCATCCGCGAAAACGAAATCGTATACGTCCCCTTCAAGAGAGCGATAAAGAAAGACCGGGAAATCAGCGAAGAAATGTTGAGCGTACTGCGCATCTCATCAATATGACACCGCACCGATTCATCTCCTCCGAAAAATAAATACATATTTTTATTCCTTTTTATAATTGAAAGAAGTACATTTGCAGTCGAATTTTAAATAATCGAAATTATATGAAGATTACACATATCGAACACATCGGGATAGCTGTAAAAAGCATTGAAGAACAGCTTCCGTATTACGAAGGCGTTCTGGGGCTAAAGTGCTACAACGTCGAGACCGTAGAAGATCAAAAGGTAAAAACCGCATTTTTCATGGTCGGCCAGACCAAGATAGAATTACTGGAACCGACCGCCGAAGAGAGTACCATCGCCAAATTCATCGAGAAAAGAGGTGAAGGGATACATCACATCGCCTATGCCACGGAAAATGTGAATGGCGCCCTGAAGGAACTCGAAGGTAAAGGCGTACGGCTGATAGACCGGGAAGCGCGCAGCGGCGCCGAAGGACTGCACATCGCATTCCTGCACCCCAAATCCACCGGCAGCGTCCTCACCGAATTGTGCGAACATCCCGAATAGAACCCGGCGGAATCCATTCCCCGGCTCCTTTAATTATTCAGAGAATTTTTATATCAACAATAAGTCAGGCTATACGGCTCAATTACATCCGCTCTTCAGACTTTGTCCCGCTGTTTCGGCATCCGGCAAAGTTCAGCGGAGACCCCGAACCGGTATTAAACCCGTTTGAATTTCGGCGAGGCACGGAAGTAAAAGAACCGTTACGAAAATCTGTTTCGTTTTTAAAATAACATTATTTATATGAGCAACCAACTCGAAAAAGTAAAAGAGCTTATTCAACTTCGTGAGAAAGCTCGTTTGGGAGGTGGCGAGAAGAGAATCGAATCGCAACACCTCAAAGGAAAGTACACGGCACGTGAAAGAATTACCATGCTTCTGGACGAAGGAAGTTTTGAGGAATTTGACATGTTCGTGGAGCACCGCAGCGTCAACTTCGGAATGGAAAAAAACAAATTCCTCGGAGACGGAGTGGTAACAGGTTACGGAACCATTCACGGTCGGCTTGTCTATGTTTTCGCACAGGATTTCACCGTCTCCGGCGGATCCCTGTCCGAGATGCATGCACAAAAGATCTGTAAGGTAATGGATCAGGCAATGAAAATGGGTGCCCCCGTCATCGGCATCAACGACTCCGGCGGTGCCCGTATTCAGGAAGGCATCAACGCACTGAGCGGTTATGCCGAAATATTCCAGCGCAACATCCTGGCGTCAGGCGTGATACCCCAAATATCGGGAATCTTCGGCCCCTGCGCCGGAGGAGCCGTTTATTCCCCCGCTCTCACCGACTTCATCATCATGACCCAGGGAACATCCTACATGTTCCTTACCGGCCCCAAGGTAGTAAAAACCGTTACGGGCGAAGACGTTACGCAGGAACAGCTGGGAGGAGCCTCGGTACACTCCTCCCGGTCAGGCGTTTCCCAGTTCCAGGTACAGACCGAAGAAGACGGAATGAAGCTGATCCGCCAACTGCTCAGCTATATACCCCAGAACAATCTGGAAGAAGCGCCTCTGCAATCCAGTGACGATCCGATCGACCGGCTGGATGACGGACTCAACGAAATCATCCCCGACAGTCCCAATAAACCGTACGATATGTACGAAGTGATCGGCGCCATCATCGACAAGGGCGAATTTCTGGAGGTACATGCAGATTACGCGAAAAATATAATCGTAGGCTTTGCCCGCTTCAACGGCGCATCGGTCGGCATCGTGGCCAATCAGCCCAAATTCCTTGCCGGCGTGCTCGACATCAACGCTTCGCGCAAGGCAGCCCGTTTCGTACGCTTCTGCGATGCCTTCAACATCCCGATCGTTTCACTGGTGGACGTTCCCGGCTTCCTTCCCGGCACGGGACAGGAATACGGAGGCGTGATCACCCACGGCGCCAAACTGCTCTACGCTTACGGCGAAGCTACCGTACCGAAAATAACCGTCACATTGCGCAAATCATACGGAGGCGCGCACATTGTGATGAGCTGCAAACAGCTCAGGGGCGACATCAACTATGCATGGCCTACGGCCGAAATAGCCGTTATGGGAGCCGACGGAGCCGTAGAGGTACTTTACAGCAAAGAAATCTCCGCCGAAAAAGATTCCGAAAAGAGGGCCGCCGTGAAGGAGGAAAAGAAGAAAGAGTATGACGATCTCTTCACCAACCCCTATGTAGCCGCCCGCTACGGATATATCGACGACGTGATTGAGCCGCGGAACACCCGTTTCCGTGTCATTCGTGCCCTGCAGCAGCTGCAAACCAAGAAATTGCAGAACCCGCCCAAAAAGCACGACAATCTACCTCTTTAAAAACAGTTGAGTATGAGAATTTTTAAAATAGCATTATTTCTTTCCGCCGTCATATTGTTATCCTCCGGATGCGCATCCAAACAGAAGAATCCGGCGTGGGTCATCAACGAGGTCATGGTTGTCAACGAAAACAGCTATATGGATGATTTCGGAAAACGGAACGGATGGATCGAAATATACAACAATACAGCGAAGACGCAGGATCTGGGAGGGCGGTACCTCACCAACGACCGCAATAACCCGAAAAAGTATCCGATTCCCCGCGGAGACGTCCTCACCAAGATCCCTCCCCATCAACATGCTTTGTTCTGGGCGGATGACGAACCTTTCAACGGAACGTTTCATGTGAGCTTCAAGCTCGATCCGGCGAAAGAGAACTATATCGCACTGTATGACAACGACGGGAGAACATTGCTGGACGAGATTGTGATCCCGGCGGGAATGTTGGCCAACCAGACTTACGGTTATCTGAAGGATGGTGCAAAGTACGGCGAAGAAGGCGAAACGATTGGGACTCACCTCGAAAGGGTGACCCCCAGCAGCAATAACGCCATTCTGGAAGAAAATCCCAAAGTGGTGACTCTTCAGGAAACCGACACTTTGGGAGCAATGCTCACCATCACCTCCATGCTGGTAGTGTTTTCCGCGCTGATCGCTTTGTACTTCTTCTTTAAATTATCCGGAAACATCGCCAAAGGAATGACGGAAAGGAAAGTAGCCCAAAGCGGCACCCTTTCGGCCGTGAGAAGCCATACGCACCTGTCCGGCGAAGTACTGGCTGCCATCTCCGCTGCCATTCACGAGATGAGAGAAGATCAGCACGATCTGGAATCTACGATCCTCACCATTCAGCATGTGAAGAGAAATTACTCTCCCTGGAACGCCAAACGGCAATCGTTAAGAGAATTACCAAAATAGATTAAAGCATAAGGATATTTTTCCGGACTTCGGCAGCAGGCCTTTTGCCTGTAATGACAATGAAGAGCGGAAAGAAAAAAATAAACCAATTATATGAAAGAGTTCAATTATAAAATCAACGGAGCCCCTTACAGGGTAGTGGTTACCAAATCGGACAACGAGCTTGTGGAACTTGAAGTAAACGGTACGCCCTACACGGTTGAAATGACGCCGAAAGTAAAGAAACCGAAAGCAGTAGTACAACGTCAGGCCGCCCCCGCGGGGCCTACCCCCCTCGTGACAAGACCCTCCGGTTCTTCCGGGAAAAATACCATTCACTCCCCGCTTCCGGGCGTCATACTGGATATTCGCTGCAAGGTGGGTGATACGGTAAAGAAAGGACAGACCCTGATGATCCTTGAGGCAATGAAAATGGAGAATAACATCCTTGCCAACGGAAACGGAAAAGTAGCGGAAATTCTTGTCCAGAAAGGAGATTCGGTTCTTGAAGGGGCCAATCTCGCAGTCATTGAATAAAATCCGGGATTGAGTATGAATACACTATTATCATTAGCAGATAATCTGCGGACGTTCTGGGGCTACACCGGATTTGCCAATGCCGAAACGGGACATATTATTATGATCTTCGTGGGGTTGATCTTTATTTACCTTGCCGTAAAAAAAGAATATGAACCCCTCCTGTTAATTCCTATCGGATTCGGTATACTTATCGGGAATATCCCTTTCAACGAGGCAGCCAACCTGCA
>JAIRSV010000004.1 GCA_031255275.1 Proteiniphilum sp. | reverse complement strand
ATCTCAACGCCGGATATTTAGTGTTCGAAAACAGGCGCTGGAGCATCTACCCCTATATAGGAGGCGGATTCACGGGATATTCCGCCGCAGAGAAGGATATAGAGGAAAATGAAAGACTTAAGCGACTCGGACTAAATTCCTTTTTCACCCAGGCAGGCGTGGGAATCGACCTGAAAATATTGTCCGATTCCTACGGAGTTTATCCTACCTTCGTGTCACCGGACTGCAGGTTCAGCCTGAAATATACCTGCAGGATGCCCCGTTTCGAGCGGAGAGATCCGCTGTTGAGCGGTTCGCAACATATCATCACACTTTCATACGGCATCGGAGGAAGAGGGAAAAAGCGTGATTTATAATTTTTTTTTGCGTTTATCGCCCTGTAATCGGAAATTATAACTTATATTTGCAGCACATCCAAAATCAGACAAACAATCAAAGCGAAATAAAACAGAAAACTTCAACGAAGAAGTACATTTAATTACACAAAAAGTCAAAACAAAAAATCATGAAGAAAAGAATCGTTTTATTATGTATCGTGGTGGCCGCGCTGAGCGCGTGTACCGCGGGAAAGCGGAGCGGCAGCGCTCCGGCTGACGGAACGTCTGACATGGCCGGCTATAACAGCCGCGACTCTCTGGACTGGGCAGGAGTGTACAAAGGTATCTTGCCTTGCGCCGACTGCGAGGGAATACAGGAAGAAATACGCCTGAACGAAGACTTTAGTTATGAAATGGTCATGACTTATCTGGGAAAGGGCGATAATCGTTACTCCGAGAACGGTCGCATCGAATGGGATGAAGAAGGTGAGAGATTCAAACTGGTCAGCACCGCTTCCGGCAGCGAGGGCCATTGGTTCAGGGTGAGCGAAAACCGGCTGAATGCCCTCGATATGGAAGGGAATCCTATCGAAAGTTCCATGCCCGAGAATTATATCCTTTCGCGGATTGACCTGGACAACGTCGTCACGGAAAAGTACTGGAAACTCGCAGAGCTGAACGGGAAAGCGATCGCTCCTTCGGAAAACGGCGACCGGGAAGCGCACTTTATCCTGCATAACAGCGACAGTAAGATTTCAGGAAATACGGGATGCAACAACCTGTTCGGAGAGTACACCCTTTCGGGAAACAGTATCAAGATCACCATTCCGATGATCACGCGGATGGCCTGCCTCGGTATTGATTACGAACAGGAATATCTGAACGCGCTCGGTGCTTGCGACGGCTACTCCGTCCTGGACGACACCCTGACGCTGACTGCGGGAGAAACGTCGCTGGCGCGATTTACGGCAGTCTATCTCCGGTAAGGATTCCGTAAGCAGGCGCGCCGCCGGCCGCGGTTGCGACCCTATTCAAAGAAGAGAGGGGCTCGATTGTTCATATCGAGTCCCTTGTTTTTTATCTTCCGCAAACATCCTTAAAGGCGCACCACTGACAGGTTTTGGTATTCCCTGTCTGGGTAAACGGGATTTCCGGATCAAAGATCTGCGCAAGGCAATCGTTGAACAGCGGCAGAAATTCATCCATGAAAACGGAGACGTCGGAGACGGGTCGCCTGTTACAGGTGACGGCAGGGGAAAGATCTCCGAAAACGGAACGCAGGTAGTATATGGCGGGCGACAGGCGGACTTCGGGATGTTCCGCGGCGTAGAACAGTGCATACACGAACACCTGAAGTATCTGGTACGGGCGGTTTGCCTTCGATCCGTCAAACAGATCGGATACCTGTCTGAAGTCAGTTGTTCCCGTTCCGGTTTTGTAGTCGATGATGCGGCAGTCGTCGCCCGTCCGGTCGATACGGTCTATAATTCCCTTGAAGTTCACCGTGAGAGCGCCGTTCACGCGGTACGGCGCACGGAAACGGTATTCCGCCCCGACAAACTCAAAGGGCGTAAACCGTTTGTCCGTTTTCAGGGTCTGTTTCACATAGCTCCGAAGGATTTCTCCGATCAGGTAATGCTGTCCCAGCAGCGGACGGGGGTTATCCTTCCGTTTGAAATAATATTCGGCAAAAGCCTGTTCGAGCAGCGCTGTCAACAGTGCGTCATCCTTTGCAAGCGACGTCAGCACGTCGGGCGTGACCGTTGTGTTTTGACAGCGGCCGTAGATCGTCTCCATCAATTTGTGAAAGATCGAACCGAACAGGTCGGATTCTACCGATTCCCGCACTTCATCTTCCTCGCAGAGACCTTCCACCGCCGTAAAGTAAAACTGCAGGGGGCAGTTAATGTAACTGTTCACCAGCGACGCCGACAGGAACGACGCTCCTCCCTGCCTGAAGGCGTCTAATTTCCGCAATACTTCCGGTGTTTTGGCGACCGATACGGGTGACATTTCGGGCGCCGCCACATCGTAAGCCACAGTACGCTCCGAAATATCGAAATAATCGGAATAAAGATATTTCAACTGGTAGAAATAGCGGCTCACCTCTCCCGTCTGCATCTCCTCCGTGCGTGTATCGTAGAGCATAAACACTCGCTTTGCGCGGCTAATCATCCGGTAAAAGTGATATGCAGACGTACTGTCCCGGTGCTCATAATCCGGCAATCCGAATCCTTTTCGCAACGTAAACGGGATAAAGGAATTTACCGGATCTTTCAGCGGGAAGACGCCCTCGTTCATCGAGAGGATGATCAGGTTCTCGAAGTCGATCACACGGGTTTCCAGCACCCCCATGACCTGCAATCCCGAAAGCGGTTCGCCGCTGAACGCCACACTGATGGAATGTGCCAGCTTCTTCAGCAGTCTGAAACAGGTTTCCACCGACATGTTTTTCGCCACATGAAGCCTGTCCTGCAGGCGGGTCACGGTTTTGTGATACTGTACGACAAATTCCCGTTCCAGGTCTAACGGGCGGGTACTGTCCCCCGCTTTCTCCCTGTTGCGTTTCTCATCCGTCAGGCAGCCATAGATAAAAGAGAGGATATTTTTGATATACTCGAAAATATCTCGCCACCCGGTCAGCGGCCGAAAGATCAGCCGGAACAGGGGATGTGGCGGAAATTCCGTTTCCGACAACATAATCCGGTTACAGGCGAGGATATGCGTTTTCAGCGCCTCGACCTCCTTTCTGGCCGGAGCGTACACCAGCGGATGATTCAGGATCGACAGCACATTCCGGTGATAAAACATCATTTCTCCGGCCGACTCCCTCACGTTGCGCTGCAAGCCGGCGATATGTTCCATCAGTGCCGAGACGGACGAATAAGAGAGGCCATATCCCATAGTCACGTTTATCTTCCCAATCTCTCCGGGAATGGAATAAAGCGTCGACAGTAACAGTCGTTCGTCCGGCAGTACTATGGCCGTATTGATTGCCTCGTCCGGATTGGGGACAGCTCCCGACTCGATCAGCCGCGAAAGGATTTGTGTAACATGCTTTGCCTGTCCCACCCCGGAGGGAATACCGATCACTTCGATGTATGTTTTTTCCGGTTGCCCGGTATCAGGAAGATCTTCTTCCCTGTCGCTGCGCTGCAACATGAACCTCGAAGGGAACCTCAGCAGGTTTTCTTTCACCCATAACGACGCCCGGTTTTGCCCGTCATGCACCTGCGGCGATTCGTAATCCCAATAAAAATCGGCCATACCCCGGTTCTTCAAGTGTTCCAACAAAACCGTTTCCGCCGGCGTAAGGGCGTTCAGTCCCACAAAAATATAACTGTCATCCGGGCTGTTCAGTCCGTCCGTGTTGCCCAATTCGCCCGCCCGGGCGCGGTCCGCCACTTCGCGGAACATCATCCCCTCATACGCGATTCCTTTTTCCTGCAATTCCACACGAAAAGACGAATACAACTCATACAGTATCTGCCATGTTTCCTGGAACTTCTTTTTGGTTTCGCTTTCCCCCACCGGCATGAAGTTTGTCCAAAAGCGGCGGATGGCCTCTATCTGTTTTTCGGTAAGATGAGTCAGGTCATCATCCATGGACCTGAAGTCATGCACATTGCGGAAGAGTTGTCGGGCATCTTCCATATACTTATCCACATCGTTGAAATCGTTCAGCAGCATCTCCCCCCAGTACAGGAAATCGTCGAATGACTCATCGGAACCGCTGATTCTCCCAAAATGATCGTAGAGCATGACCAGCATCTCAATCTTGTCGGCCGGCCGACAGGAGGACAGGGACGCGAAAAGTTCCTGGACAGTCATTACGGAGGGAGAAAAAAGCGGTTTTCCGGCAATCTCCGCAAGGTATTTCTGAAAGAAAAAACCCGCACGCCGGTTCGGGAATACGAACGTATGCCGGTAGAGTTCGTTACCGTATTGCGAATAAAAAACTTCTGCTATTTTGTACAGGAATGGAGTCATATAAGGTTGTCGGTATCCTCTTCCGGCAAGGGATATTCAAGTTTTACGGCTTTTTTATTTTGCAGTTCGCGGACGATTTTGCGACCGGATGGGCGGGATATGTCAATGGAAGCCATTACTTTATTATTGCTCATAAGATAAATCTTCTTATCCTGCACAAATTTACACAATTTATTTTGTAAAGGGAAAAGGTTTTATTTTTCGTTTTCTGCGAGTAAATTTTATTCTTCATTGATTTTTTCATTATTTTGCATACGATTCGGTTTACACTGCAATTTATAAATTGCAATTCAAAAGAAGAGAGAATGATTCGGTTTTCAAATATAGCCTATATATACAACGAACATCTGGATATACTCTATTCGTATGCCTTACACTTGGGTTTCGACGAGCAAACCGCAATGGATGCCATTCACGACGTTTTCTACAAACTGTGTACTCATCACTTCTCGCTGAATGAAATAAACAACCTGAAGTCTTATCTTCTGCGGTCATTAAGGAACCGGCTGATAGACATAAAGCGTACCAACAGGGAGGATACCGCACCCTTCTCCGTGCAGGACAATACGCGGGAAATTATCCCCTTCCAGTTGCATGTGACCATAGAGGACAAACTGATCATGGAGGAAGATGCAAAGGAGATACGCCGGAAAGTGGAAAACGTATTGAAGCGGCTGACGGATCGCCAGCGGGAAATCGTCTATCTGCGTTATATCCGGGAACAGAGTTACGAGGAAATTGCAGACATTATGCAGATCTCCGTCGCAGCGTGTCGCAACCTGATCAGCAAATCGATCGCCAGACTGAAAGACTCTTCACTGACAATCACCATGCTTTTGCTGATGATAAAGTGAATTTTATGCTTTAAGTCTTCACTCCGAAACAATTTACCGCGCATTCTTTTTGTTAAAATTAAAGGAAAATCTTTCTTTCTTTCAAAAAGCGATGATGTTTCTGGTATATCTTCGTCTTAAAGATAGTATTCAAACATCTATGCAATTAAAAACAGACGAAAACCGCTTTATCTGTTTCCTGAAAGATGAAAAGTTCATCGAGTGGAAATTATTTCCCACAGAGGAATTGGATACGTATTGGGAAGAGTATCTGCGTCTACATTCCGGCGAAAGGAACGATATGCTGCTGGCAGAGAAATATTTCGGAAATATTGACTTATCGTCTCTGAAAATATCGCGGGAAAGGAAAGAGGACGCACTGCTGCGTCTGAAACAGTCGCTCGACGCTTATAACCGTAAACGCAGAGTCCGCCGCTTTACTTATGCCGCCGCATGTATTGCCATGTTGATACTCTCCGCATTATTATACCTCCGGACGAAGATGGGCGGGGCCGACGAGAAACCGGTCGTCCCGCCGGACTGTATTGTGGGGAGCGAACTGGAACCGGAAGACATTTTATTTATTTCCGGTAACAGTACCGTTTCTTTTCAGAGTAATGTGGACATACGGATGGATGGCGATCAAACTGCGCAGGTGAAAAACGAACGGGGCGAGACGGAAAAAATTTCCATCGAAGAAAATACGGTGAACAGGGTGGTCGTGCCTTACGGAAAACGGTCGAACATTACGCTGGCCGACGGGACGCAGGTGTGGTTAAATTCCGGTTCTTCCCTGGAATTTTCTTCCGGCTTCGCGGGAAGACGCGAGGTGTTTCTCTCCGGTGAAATGTATGCAGAAGTGACTCCCGATAAAAATAAACCGTTCCGTGTACACACATCCGGCTATGATGTAAAAGTGTACGGAACAAAACTTAATATATCCACCTACGCAGGGTCTCCCTCGTCTGTGGTGCTGGTTGACGGATCTGTCGGCCTGCAATCTGCGGAGGGAAAGGAATTATTTCTTTCTCCCAGCGAACAGGCTGTCTTTTCCGAATCGACAGGGACTTTTGATACCCGGACGGTAGATGTGTTTTCCCTTATCAGCTGGAGAGAGGGGTATCTCTCGTTTGAAGATACTGCCTTGACTGAGGCGCTTAAACAGATAGAACGGTATTACAATCTTTTGTTCAATTATGGCGACAACGTCTCTTTCCGGGGGCTGACGTGTACCGGGAAAATCATCCTGTCGGAGAATCCGGACAATGCTATGACGGCGCTGACTTTGATCTCCGATACCAGGTACAGAAGGGACGGGAAACGGATATATATTTACAAAGAGTCATAAACCATTAAAACAGTATTGCCTATGGATAGATGAAACGTATGAAAAAAAAGTAACTTGCCGAAGGGTGGGTTGCAAAAAGTCGAACGGTAGTGTAAATACCATCCGACTTGATAATTCTAATTACCCTGTATATTAATAACTAAAATCATTACAAAAATATGAACAAGTATTCTATTGAAGTAAAAGAAACTGACAATAATTTCAAATATGCTCTAAAAATCATGAGAATGACCCTATTCTTACTGTTTTTCGGTATCCTCTTTTCACAAGCGGCTACCGGTTATTCACAAGACGCTGACTTGACTCTCAACATGAAATCGACTTCTATCAAGGCGATTTGCGAAGAGATCGAGAAACAAAGCGATTACCGGTTTATCTTTGCGGGAAACGCTGCCGGGAGTATCAACAAGAAGGTCAATCTCTCTGCAAATGCCCGGAATATCGACGAAGTCCTGCGCAGTATCCTGTCTGATACAAAACTTGCGTACAGGATACTGGATAACCAGATCGTCATTTACTCGGACGAGGCCAAATCTACTCCTGAGGAGGTTGCATCTATTGTTTCGGAATTGATCATCCGGCAACAAAAGAAACAGATTTCCGGACGGGTCGTGGACGAACAGGGTGAACCTGTTATCGGGGCCAATATTGTGGAAAAGGGTACTTCCAACGGTACGGTGACCGGTATGGATGGGGATTTTGCGATAAGCGCGGAGGATAACGCGGTACTCCAGATCTCTTATATCGGCTATCTGGCGCAGGAGGTGAACACTGCCGGAAAGACGGCGCTGAACATCACGCTGAGCGAGGATACTCAGACGCTGGACGATCTGGTGATCGTGGGTTACGGGATCCAGAAGAAAGTGAATCTGTCGGGAGCGGTGCAGTCGGTTGGTTCGGAAGCTCTGGCCAGCCGTCCGATCGCGAATGTGGGTTCGGGTCTTCAGGGGAAGATTCCCAACTTGAATATCACGATAGGAAGCGGACGGCCGGATGATGCTCCGATCTTTAACATCCGCGGGTTTACGTCTATCAACGATACGAATGGCGAGACTTTTGTGCTGGTGGATAATATGCCTGTGACGCGGGACGAACTGGCGCGCCTGAATCCCGATGATATTGACAATGTGACTGTGCTGAAGGATGCTTCTGCCGCTGCCATTTATGGTGCGCGGGCTGCCTTCGGCGTAATATTGATTACTACAAAAAGCGCAAAGGAGGGTAAGCTGCAAATCAATTTCAGCGGAAACTATGCGCTGAGAGACCGCGGTATTACGCCCGGCATCGAAACGGGTGTTGAAACGGTGATGAAGATGAAGGAGGCTGCCAGATACCCGTTATCCGCAATCTATTCGGAGCAGCAGATGGACTATGCAAGGAAGATTACGGAAGATCCTTCTATCGAAAGGGTTATAGCGAATCCTGCCAATCCCAACGTATGGCAATATTACGGAGAAACCGACTGGTTTGACGAAACGCATAAGAAGACGGCGTCGTCTTATACGGCCAATCTGAATATGTCCCGGAAAACGGAGAATCTTTCTTACTACATTTCGGGCGGATATTATGAACAGAGCGGATTGCTGAAGTATGGGAACGATGTGTTGAACCGGTATAATATCCGGTCGAAAGCGGACGCGAATCTCACAAAATGGTGGAAGCTGGGGGCTAATCTCTCTTATACCAATGCGACATACGATTCTCCCTCTTTTCTCGACGGCTATTTTTACTGGCAGGTCAACAGAATCCCCTCGCTGGATGTGCCCAAAAACCCCGACGGAACATGGAGCAAGGCCGGAGCGGAACTGATCGGCGTATTGAATGAGGGGGGACGCCGCAGAGACCGTACCGACGAAGCGCAGGTGTCGCTGACGACACAGATAGATATCATCAAAGATATTTGGAAGGTGAACGCGGATGTCAACATCAGGCATACCAACAAGGCGCGCGATCGGGAAAATCTGGCGGTGAGGTACCGGACAGGCCCCGATCAGCCTCTTCTGGATACTTTTGGCGAGAGAGGCATTGAAAGCACCAACCACAGTGCATTCTACTCCTGGGAAAATATGTATAATGTGTATAACATATATACCAATTATACCAATACTTTTGCGGGCAGGCATTTCCTGAACATCATGGCCGGTTACAACCGCGAACTGGAACAAAGGTATGAGTATTCGATCGTCAGGTCAGGCTTGCTCACCACGTCGCTGCCGGAAATCAACCTGGCAACCGGCGATCCGGCGGTAAGGAATATCCGGAGAGAACTGGCCCTGGAGGGTGTGTTCGGAAGGTTCAACTACATTTATGACAACCGGTATATCTTCGAGATGAACGGGCGTTACGACGGATCTTCGCGTTTCCCGAAGGGTGACCGTTACGGATTTTTCCCCTCGGCGTCGGTCGCGTGGAATATCATCAATGAAAAGTTTCTCTCGGGCGCCTTCGACAGGCTGGGGATTTCCAACCTGAAGCTGAGGGGGTCTTACGGTTCTCTGGGAAATCAGATGCTGTCGGACTATTATCCCGCCGTTCCGTACATGTCGCCTGCAAAGATGTCGTATATTTTGGACGGGGTGCAGCCGCAGATGATGAATCAGCCGGGCGTTGTGTCTCCCACGCTGAGCTGGGAAAAGGTCAGAACCGTGAACTACGGGCTGGATTTCGGCCTGTTCAACAAGCTGAACCTCAATTTCGACATCTATACGCGCTATACCGACGACATGCTGACGCAGAGCAAGGAGTTGCCGGCCGTTTTCGGGGCCAGTCCGCCAAACACCAATGCCGCCGACCTGAAAACGAAGGGTTGGGAATTTGCCGTATCGTATCGCGACAGGTTTCGGTTGAGTGACTCTCCGCTGAACTGGTCGGTAAGCTTCATGCTCTCGGACAGCCAGTCGGAGATAACGAAGTATGACAACCCCAACTATAATTTAAACAACTATTATCCGGGCAGGAAAATAGGCGAGATCTGGGGTTTTATCTCTGACGGCTTTTTCAAAACTCAGGAAGAAGCAGACGCGCTTGACCAGCGGAATATAGGTACCGATGATGTCGGCTATAAATTCCAGCCGGGAGACATTAAAATGAAAGACCTTGACGGTGATAACAGTATCACATTCGGCGACAACACGCTGGAAAATCCGGGCGACAGGAGGGTGATCGGCAACACGTCGGTTCGCTTCCCCTACAGCCTGGAGCTGACTGCCGACTGGAAGGGTCTTGATGTGCGTGCCTTCTTTCAGGGAGTGGGCAAGCGCGACTGGTATCCGGGCGCTGCGAGCATCTACTTCTGGGGTATCTATGCGCAGCCGTGGACTAATGTGACGAAGAAGAACATGGATCACTGGACGGAGGAGAATCCCAATGCCTACTTCCCCCGCGTCAAGGCATACGCCGCAGAGGACGCCAACAGGGAACTGGCCGCAGCCCAGACAAGGTACCTGCAGGATGCTTCTTACCTGCGCATGAAGAACCTGACGGTGGGCTACTCGCTTCCCAAAAGCGCGCTGACGCATTTGAAGATTTCTTACCTGCGCTTCTACTTCAGCGCCGAGAATCTCTTTACCGTAAGCCGTCTGGAGAAGGGTATCGACCTGGATCCCGAGATCATAGACCGGTATAACGGATTCAACAGCGGTGCATATCCCATGCAGCGGATATATTCCATCGGTGCAAACATAACATTCTGATTTTATAAAGAACAATTGTATGAAAAATATAGTAAGTCTTATTATATTGATTGCCGCGGCAGGAGTGGTTTCCTGCGAGGATTTCCTGGAGAGGTATCCCAAGACGGAAATTACGGCTAACGACTATTTCAAAACATCCTCCGACCTGGAATTGTATTCGAACAGATTCTATCAGCAATTCCTGTCTGCGCCGACGGACGACGTGGGTTCTGACAACGTTACGGTCAGCACGAATGCAAATACCATGTTCACGATGGTGAACAATAACAGCATTACGTCGAGCAACATCGGGGGATGGGACAGGAGTGACTGGGCGGGACTGCGCCTGATCAATTACATGCTGGACAATATTTATCCCGAACAGATGAATATTGCAGAAACAGATCTCCTTCACTATATCGGCATCGCAAAGTTTTTCAGGGGGTATTATTACTATAACAAGGTAAAGAACTACTCGTCCGTACCCTACTACAACACTGCGATGAGCGCGATGGACGAGGATCTCTACAAAGCTTCCGACCCGAGAACGGTTGTGGTAGACTCTGTGATAAAGGATCTGGAATATGCCGCAGCCCACATCCACTCTGCCGTGGGACAGCGCACGCGCCTCAACCGGTATGCGGCGCTCGCCCTGCTGGCAAGGGTGAGCCTGCACGAGGCCACGTTTCGCAAATATCATCCGGAGTTAGGGCTGACCGGTACGGCCAACGCTTTTTTCGAAAAGGCCGTGGCTGCCTGTGAGGAGATCATGGGAAAGGAGGTATTTGAAATTCACGACAGCTATGGAGCGCTGTTTCACTCTTCCAAGCTAAGAGAGAACAAAGAGATCATCCTCGCCGTGGAGTATGACCAGGCGCTGGGCAGGGGAAACAATACCCACGTCGTGCTGGGCGAATACTGGGGACTCAGCCATTCTCTGATGGAGGCATATCAGACGAGTGACGGAAAAGAGTTCAGTCTAACAAAAGACGATGGTTCTTACAAGTCTTATGCAGAACTGTTTGAAGACAGGGATCCCCGTTTGATGGAAACATTTGCGTATCCCGGCTTCAAAATATCGCCCGAGCTTCCGAATAACACTCCCTATCGTCCCAGGATTACCCGCGGAGGTTTTGATCAGCTGAAGTTTTATCCCCGCGAGACGTCGCAGCGTCACGGATACAATATGAATTATACCTCCCTGCCCCTGTTCAGGTATGCCGAAGTGCTGCTTATCTACGCCGAGGCAAAAGCCGAACGGGGAACTCTCACACAGGCAGATTTGGATAAATCCGTCAACCGGATAAGAGGACGTACGGGAATAGAAATGCCTGCTATCAACACGTCGGGCAACGTGCTGGAAAAGATACGGAATGAACGGAGGGTTGAACTGGCCTGCGAAGGCTTCCGGCCGGACGACCTCAAGCGCTGGAAGCAGGGAGAATTGCTGGGACGACAGCCCCGGGGAATCTATATTTCGGAACTGGGCGCATTCGACGTGACGGGTGACGACATTCCCGACGTGGCGCTGCTGCTAAGCCCAAAAGACGAAGACCAGGAGCCTATTGCACACTTGGAGGAAGATGTCAAAAAAGCGCTTACAAAAGAGTTCCTGTATAATGAAAATGGTAACCCAACCAGTATATATCTGAGTAAAGATGGCGCTAAAAGTGACACTGAAGGATACATCGAGTTTCTGACCTGCGCGAACCGCGCATGGCACGACAAGTTCTATTACGTCCCGATCCCCCATAATCAAAAGCTGCTGAATCCCAAACTCATTCAGCCTCCCGGATGGGAAAACGAACAGTAACCGTCATTCACCGGCATGAACAGCAGCGTTCAAAACCGGAATCAAATCAGGCGGGTCGCTCCGAAACGGGCGATCCGCTTTTTTATTGCGCCCGGCTGTCACGCCGCGAAGTGAAAAAATAGCGCCAAAAAAAACGCCTTATCACGAAAAACTTCCTTACATTTGCAAACGCTTCACAATTATTCCGAAGCGCTCATTCTCATACGCACAATCCTTTACAGAATGACAGTACGGAAACAGCTTAATCCCCCTTTCTCAGAAACCTGCCTGGCCGGCGCCGGTTACTGTACCGCTCCTGTTTCGGGAAGCTTCCACGGACAGTTTGGGGGTTCCCATGAGTCTTTTGGGGGTTCCCATGAGTCTTTTGGGGGTTCCCATGAGCCATTTGGGGGTTCCCATGAGCCATTTGGGGGTTCCCATGAGCCATTCGGGGGTTCCCATGAGCCATTCGGGGGTTCCCATGAGCCATTTGGGGGTTCCCATGAGCCATTCGGGGGTTCCCATGAGCCATTCGGGGGTTCCCATGAGCCATTCGGGGGTTCCCATGAGCCATTTGGGGGTTCCCATGAGCCATTTGGGGGTTCCCATGAGCCATTTGGGGGTTCCCAAAAGCCATTTTGGGGTTCCCAAAAGCCATTTGGGGGTTCCCATGAGCCATTTGGGGGTTCCCAAAAACTTTTCGGGGACTCCCAAAAACTTTTCGGGGGCTCCCAAAAACGCGGAATTACGGACTTTCCGCCGAAACGGGACATTCTGCGCGAATCATTCCGCGAACACATTATATATTATTGCATGACGCTTTCATGAACAAAATTCTTATTTTCGAACCCTTTCTCTCGGGACATCGCCTGGAATATATTCACCATTTGCACGAAGAAGCCGCTAAAACACCCGGTACACAGTATTACTTCGCAGTATCCGATCAGTTTCCCTACCTTAAGGAGAATTATCTCTGGAGCAAGGCTGACAATATCTTTTTCCTGTTTCTGGACTCCCGGCATACGCAATGCCTGCTTCGCAAGTCCAAAGTGCGGAGAATAGCCGGTTTGGCCGGCATGGCTTCCGGACTCTCAAAGCAATATGGGGTGAATGAAACTTTTTTTATCTGTATTGCGGAATACATGCCCTGGCTGCCTCTTTTCTTCCGGGCAAGGTCGGCCGTTTCGGGCATAATTTACTACATATACCTGTACGAATGGAAGTCGAAAGGGCTCTTCGCACGCATGAGGGATGCACTTACGCTGCTGTCCGTCATACCTTTCAGGAAATACCGGCACATTTTCATGCTCAACGACCCGGTTGCGGCCATTTATCTGAACAAAAGGTTCGCGACCCGGAAGTTCCGCTGTCTCCCTGACCCCTGTCTGCCGCTTGCGGAACTTAAAAATAACGGCGGAAACTTAAAAGAGTCTCTCGGCATAAGCGCCGAAACAAAAATCTTTCTGCATTTCGGTTCGATGAGTTACAGGAAAGGTACGCTGAATATTCTGCAGGCCATCGCCCTGCTGCCGGAAGAGGATTTGGAAGGCTGTTGCTTCGTCTTTGCGGGAAGAGTGAACGATGATATAAAGGCGACATTCCATGCCTTGACCGGGGCGTTGAAGGAGAGGGCACAGATACGTGTTTTCGATACGTTCTGCACGACCGCCTTTTTATCTTCGCTGTGCGAGGCCTGTTCGGTGATCCTGGCGCCTTACGGCAATACCTCCTTCAGCAGCGGCGTTGCAGGGTATGCGGCAAGCTTTCGGAAACCGGTGGCCGTGCCGGGCGAAAAGTTCATCGGCAAACTGGTGAAAAGGTATCGGCTGGGTTATCTCCTCCGTGACAATTCGGCGGAAACCATTGCCGGTTTCATAAAAAATACCCGCACATTCCGCCCCGTCGACGGGACGCGCTATGTGAATACGCATACCGCAAGCGACTTTGCACAAAAAACCCTTCTTTTTGAATCATGACACCGGTTCGCCGCAAATCCTGCGACCGGTACTGAATAACCTTTACAGATTTTATGGGAAAAAAAGAGACCGTTCTGCTGATAACGGGCGCCATCGACATTGAGCGCCACGGCGTACCCTTTACGCGCATCACCGATACGCATCTGCGTCTCGGTCAGTATATCGGTTCCCTCGAATATGCCATCCGAACGTACCGGAGCATCGACGGGATAATCTTCGCCGAGAATACGAATTTCCCGTATGACTATTCCGCATTATATTCGCTGGCCGCACGCCACGGAAAGAGGCTGGAGGTGCTTCCCTTTGAAGGGAACAGGGTGAAAACGGCTTTTCACGGCAAAGGATTCGGCGAAATGGAGTGTATCGGCCATGCGCTCGATAACAGCGAATTATTGAGGGCTTCGGCGCGATTTGTTAAATTAACGGGACGGGTACGGGTACTGAATTTTGATTGTCTGTTACATTCGGCGTACGGAACGAACTCCTTCTATGCCCTGTCGGCGGCGACGTTCCCTTACGTGGAAACGATCCTGTATCGCGTCGACAAGCATTTCTTCCGGAAAAACCTGGGGGATGCCGGCGCGCTGGTATTCGAAAAAGAAAAGATGTATCTGGAGCGTGTCTTCTTCGAAAAGCTTTATGCCCTGAAGGAGCGCCATCCCGTCGGGTCATTCCGGGTATACCGTCTCCTGCAGGGTCTCTCGGCCTCTACCGGCAACAGTTATGCCACAAAACTGCGGCACAAAATCTCAAACTCGGTATTCGCGGCGCTGGGCAGATTCGATATTAACCGTCTGTGAAAACCGGCACAGTTCACCTCTTTCGCCGGAAAACGGCAAACCAGTGTTCAATCTCTTTTACCATTTCCAGCTTCAGCCCCTTGCAGATAGCGAGATACAGGACGGTCGCGACAAGGACATTTATCGCAATGCAGAGCAGCGGCCGGTCGACGTGCAGTCCGGCAAGGCAGGCAACGCCCACCGAAACAAGAGATGCGCACAGATAGGGCAGCGTATCTTTCAGGAAACGCGACGGGCGGTAGCCGACAAGCCGTCCCGACAAAATCACGGAGATCAACAGTGTGATAAATACATACACAATCCAGCTGACCGCCAAAGCCATAATTCCCTTCGGAAAAAGCAGCAGAATCAGCAGAATCAGCAGTCCGCCCTTCACAACCTCGAGTCCCAGGAAAAAATCAGCCCGTTCCCTGGCAATAAACAGTTCATTAAAGATAAGGATGAACGGTGACAACATTCCGGCAAAGGTAAGCGTCCGGAAATAGGGCACAGCCGCAAGCCATTTCTCTTTGAAAAACAGGAAAAACAGCGGTTCGGCCGTCACTATCATTAAAAGGCCGACCGGAAAAGAGAGAAATGCAATGGATTTGACAAGTTTTCCGACCACTCTTGCCAGCCGTTCCCGGTCTTCGTTGATTTCTGACAGGATAAGCATCGCTACCGAACGGAACGTATTCGACAGCGTGAGAAACGGAATGTCCTGGTATTTTTTCGCCTGATTGAAAAAGGCTACCTGCTGCATGGGATAAAAGGCTGCAATCAGGCTGGGGTAAATATTACCGGTAATCGCCGAAATAATCGCCGAACAGAGCAGCCGGCTGCTGAAAGCAAAAAAAGTTTTCAGTTTCCCGACGCTGAACGCTGCCACCGGCGACCAGCGGATATACATCCACAGGAAGAGGCTTCTCAGCAGGGCAAACAGCAGCAACTGCGCCACCAGCGCCCATACTCCGTATCCGATCAGCGCCATCGCAATAGCCACGCCGTTGGCAATGAGTATGGCCAGGAAATTTATCTTGGTCACCCCTTTGAAGTCGCCCCTCTTCACAATAATAACCTGGAAGACGAGCGCAAAAGCGTTAAAAATGAGCGAAAGAAACATCACCCTTGCCACCGGTACAACTTCGGGCGTATTGAACACCCTTCCCAGAAAGGGGGCAATAAGGAAAAGAATCAGGTAAAGCAGCCCGCTCAGCAGCATATTGAAATAAAAAACCGAGGAGTAGTCAACATCCGATATATCTTTCCGGTTGAGGAGCGCTCTGCCGAAACCGCTGTCGATAAGAATCGCCGAAAAAGCCGTGAATACGGCCAGCGATCCCGTCAATCCGTACGCCTCCGGCTCGACGATGTTCATCAGCGCCAACATGCTCACAAAGTTGAGAATCTGCTGCCCGAACTTATCTGTGAAGCTCCAGAAAAGCGAATGTGTTGTTTTTTTCTTCAGTGCGGAATCGGCCATTGGCGAAACAGTTCAATTGTCCTGCAAAAGTACGTAACTTTTTTGACCGGGACTGGGGTGACTCCCGTGAATTGTGTATTATTCACTCGCTGCGTCCGGTTTATTCGCTGCGGCAAATAAATAAACCCGGGAAATATCGACAAAAAAAGGGATTTTTTTGACAACGAATATTAAAATCTAACCGTATATCTTTGTAAGACGCTTTCCGCGAGCCGGTCTCCGCCGGACAGCGCCGTTTTTTATTCGTAACAAACCATATTTATTGGCAACATTAAAACTTATCGAAATGAAGTACAGACTGGTAGAGCGGAAAAATCCGCAACGAATGCAGGGAACAGGCAAACTTTATGCCTCTCCGGTGAAGGAGGGAAGGGTGTCTCAAAAGGAAATCACGACGGAAATTGCAGCGCTTTCGTCACTTTCGTGCGAGGATGTGAACAGTGTAATCGACCGTTTGCCTGAGATTGTACCCAAATACCTGGTCACGGGCAAAAGCGTATCGCTCGGCAATCTGGGTACGCTGCGCATCACGTTTTCGAGCGAAGGCGCGCCTTCGGAGGAAGCGTTTGACGTCGGCATGATTTCGGGCGTACGGGTACTTTTCACTCCCTCTGCCTTGCTGCGCAGATCCATAGAAGATATTACGTTTGAGAAGGCTTGAGCCGTGCGGCGGATATGTCGCCCGGCCTTTCCGCATTTAACGGTCGCGGTCGTTCAGGTAGACTGAAAGGTGGCGCAGGAGGTTTTTGATCCGGTCATCAATGGCAAGTTCCGATATGACCGTTTCCGCCTCGCCCTGCAGTTCTCTTATTTTACTGCCGGCGTACTCCACGCCGTGATACTCTTTGGCAAAGTCGAACACGCACCTGATATTCCTTTCCGAATATTCACGCATCCGAATGATTCGCAGGATCCGCTCCGAAATTTCTTCGGGCGCCGTCTGCAGGGCATGTATCAGCGGGAGCGTTATCTTCCCCTCCCGGATGTCGTTACCCGTGGGCTTGCCTACATCGGCTTTGTAGTAATCAAATATATCGTCTCTTATCTGGAAGCATATCCCTAAAATCCTGCCCAGCCGGACGAATCCGGACAGTACCTCAGGGGAGGCGCCTCCCGTAATGGCGCCGATGGCTGTGCTGGCGCTCAGCAGAGAAGCGGTTTTATTTTCGATCACTTCAAAGTAGGAACATTCGTCTATCACGACTTCCCGCGCAAGCGAGAACTGTATCAGTTCGCCTTCCGCCAGCTTCTTTCCCAGTTCCGATATGATTCGCACGACATCAAGGTTATTCGTCTTCACACTCTCGGCCAGAGACGACGACAAAAGATAATCACCTGCCAGCACTGCCTTCGTATTGTCGTAGACGGCATTTACCGAGCGTTTGCCGCGGCGCATGTCCGACTCGTCTATCACGTCATCGTGCATAAGGGTGGCGGTGTGCAGCAGTTCGACGGTCACTGCGCCGTGATAGGTCTCCGGCAGAATCCGTCCGCAGGCCTTCGCCGCCAGGAATACGAGGATAGGACGCAGCTGTTTGCCGCTGGCGTTAAATACATAATTGACAATTTCCGAAATGCGGGGATTATTGTTTTTGATTGACTCCCGCAAATAAATGTCGAAAAGGTTTAACTCCTCTCTCAGAAAGCTTCTTATGACCTGATTTTGATCCATTCCGTCCTTATTTTTTCGTCACAAATTTAGATATTATTCCTCTCTCAGCAACAAATATTTGTAACTTTACGCTTCTTAATCAGATTTTATGAACAAAAAAAGACTCTTTCTTCTGGACGCTTACGCCCTGATTTATCGTTCCTATTATGCCTTCATTCAGAATCCGAGAATTAATTCAAAAGGAGAGAACACTTCTGCTGTTTTCGGATTTGTTAATACACTGGAGGAGGTACTTCGCAAAGAAAATCCATCACATATAGCCGTCGCCTTCGACCCCGAGGGACCCACCTTCCGTCACCTGGAATTCGAGGCTTACAAGGCGCAGCGCAACGCTACTCCCGAAGACATAAAGTGGTCGGTACCGGTCATCAAGAAGATCATCGCCGCCTACAACATCTCCATACTCGAGGCGCCCGGCTATGAAGCCGACGACGTGATCGGCACCATAGCCAAACGGATGGACAAAAACCGTTTTGACGTTTACATGATGACGCCCGACAAGGATTACGGACAGCTCGCCGAACCTCATATCTTTATCTGCAAACCCGGTCGTGGCGGCGGCGATTTCGACATCCTGGACGACAAGAGGGTGATGGAGAAATACGGTCTCTCCGCTCCCGCCCAGATGAAGGATTTGCTGGGACTCATGGGAGATGCCTCCGACAACATACCCGGCTGTCCCGGGGTGGGGGAGAAGACGGCTGCAAAACTGCTGAAAGAGTTCGGCAGTATCGAAAACCTGCTTGCGCAAAGCAGCCGGGTGAAGGGGGCCCTGCAAAAGAAGATAGAGGAGAACCGCGAACAGATTCTTTTCTCCAAATTTCTTGCCACCATCAAGACCGACGTCCCCATTGAGGTGGAGGAGGCCGACCTCGCCAGAAAGGAGGTGAACCGGGATGCGATGAAATCGCTGTTCGAAGCGCTGGAGTTCAATACATTTCTTCACCGCATGTTCAAGTTTCCTTCCTCCGGAAAGCCTGTGCAGGGCGACCTGTTTGCCACGGTCGACGAAGAGGCGACATCGCCCGAACTCTCTGCCGGTTTCACCGACATCCACACGACGCCCCACCATTACACAATGATACGGTCGGAAAAGGAGATGGCTGAGTTGTGCGAAAAGCTGCTGCAGGAAAAAGAGGTCTGCTTCGACACGGAAACCTCCGGCATGGATCCGCTGCTGAGCGACCTGGTTGGAATTTCCTTCGCCTTCAGGGAGGGCGAAGCGTGGTACGTACCCGTTGCCGCCGGACGCGAAGAGGCCCGTCGACAGGTTGAAATCTTCAAACCTTTTTTTGAAGAGGATACCATCTGCAAAATCGGGCAGAACATCAAATATGACATCCTGATGCTGCGCAGTTACGGCATACAGGTGAAGGGGAAACTCTTTGACACCATGATCGCCCATTACCTTCTGAATCCGGATATTCGCCACGGAATGGACTACATGGCCGAAACCTGCCTCAAATACCGGACGATCCACATAGAGGAGCTGATCGGGCCGAGAAACAAAAATCAGAAAAGCATGTGTGACGTGGATCCCGAAATTGTTGCCGACTATGCCGCGGAAGACGCCGACATTACGCTCAAGCTGAAAAACATACTGGAAAGGGAGATTCGTGACAATAACCTGGAAAAGCTTTTTCACGACATAGAGTGTCCGCTCGTCTACGTGCTGGCGGATATGGAATGGACGGGAGTTCGACTCGATCTGAAAGCGCTGAAAGATCTTTCGACGGAATACAGCGCCGAACTGCAGCGGATCGAGAAGGAGATTACGGATATGGCCGGCATTGAATTCAATGTCAATTCTCCGAAACAGATCGGGGAGGTACTCTTTGACAGACTGAAGATTGTGGAGAAACCGAAAAAGACCCGAACGGGACAGTATAAGACCAGCGAAGAGGAGCTTGAAAAATTCCGGTCAAAACATCCCGTCATCGGGAAGATTCTGGCACAGCGGGGGCTGAAGAAACTGCTCAGTACGTATATCGACGCATTTCCGCTCCTCATAAATCCCCGCACCGGCAGGATACACACCTCGTTCAACCAGGCGGTGGCCGCCACAGGTCGCCTGAGCAGCACGAACCCCAATCTGCAAAACATCCCAATCCGCGACGAATGGGGAAAAGAGATGCGAAAGGTATTCATCCCGGAAGAGGGTTGCCTGTTCGTCTCATCAGACTACTCTCAGATAGAACTGCGCATCATGGCGCACCTGAGCGGCGACAGAAATATGACGGAAGCGTTCGACAGGGGGCTTGACATCCATGCCGCCACCGCCGCCAGGATATACAGGATTCCCCTCGAAGAGGTCACCCGAGAGATGCGGCGCAAGGCCAAGACGGCCAACTTCGGAATCATTTACGGGATCACGCCGTTCGGCCTGTCGGAACGGCTCACCATCTCCCGCACCGAGGCGAAGGAACTGATAGACGGATATTTCGCCACCTTTCCGCAAGTGAAGCAGTATATGGATGAGAGCATCGCTCATGCGCGCGAGGAAGGTTTCGTGGAGACGATTCTGGGACGTAAACGTTATCTTGCCGACATCAATTCGCAAAACGCCATCGTACGCGGCTATGCGGAACGAAATGCCATCAACGCCCCCATCCAGGGAAGTGCGGCGGACATCATCAAAATGGCCATGATCCGCATATTCGGCAGGCTGCAGAAAGAGAAATTACAGTCTAAAATGATTCTTCAGGTGCACGACGAATTGAACTTCAATGTCTACCCCGACGAACTGGAAAGCGTGAAGGCCATTGTGAGGGAAGAGATGGAAAATGCCTGTCAACTGACAGTCCCGCTGAAAACCGACATGGGGGAGGGGGAGAACTGGCTTGCGGCACACTGATTTTTTAAAAAAAGTAAAATAATGTCCACCCTTTTATTTCATGAGATTGTTTTCGGGCCTATCCACAGCAGGAGGCTGGGGATTTCGCTCGGAATGAATCTGCTGCCGTATGACGGCAAACTCTGCTCATTCGACTGTATCTACTGCGAATGTGGCTTCAATAAAGACTTCCGTACAAAAACAAAGTTACCCGACAGAGAAAACGTACGGGCAGCCCTGGAAGATAAATTAGCGTCGCTCACGAAGGAAGGAGTTGTTGTACCCGACGTGATCACTTTCGCCGGTAACGGGGAACCTACGCTGCATCCTGCGTTTGAAGAAATTATCGACGACACCGTTGCATTGCGGAACCGTTATTTTCCCAACGCCAAAATAAGCGTACTCAGCAACGGGATGCACATCGGCAAACCGAAAGTATTCAGGGCACTCGGAAAAATAGAGAATCCTATACTAAAACTCGATTCGGCACTGGACGAGACCGCCCGTCTGATTGACCGTCCCGGCGCGCCCGGCTATTCGGTAGCCAAACAGGTGGAACTTTATCAACGCTTTCAGGGAAATTTCATTCTGCAGACCATGTTCGTCAGAGGGCGATTTGAAGGGAAAGAGGTGGATAACACCACCGAAAAGGAAGTTTCAGCCTGGATAGAGATAGTCAAAACGCTCCATCCGCGCGAAGTAATGATCTATACCGTTGACCGTGAAACACCCGTCAAAGAGATGGAAAAAATACCGCTCGCCGAATTACGGAAAATAGCCGACAGGGTAGGGGAGGAGTCGGGAATACGGACAAACGTGGCAGGATAACCGCGCAGAGACACACAATTACCGCGCAGTAATTCGTCCGTTACTGCACGGTAATTCATCTATTCTGCGCAGTAATCGCCCTGTTCTGCACAGAAAATCGGCGCAAAAACCGGTATAAAAACCGGCCGCGAAGCCCTTAAAACCCGTTAGCCACACGTCAGCAGATTTTTCACACATTGAACCTGAAGTGCATAATATCACCATCCCGCACCGTATATTCCTTCCCTTCCACACTCATTTTGCCCGCTTCCTTCACGGCGTTTTCCGAACCGTAAGCAACAAAATCTTCATATCTGATCACCTCCGCCCGGATAAATCCCCTCTCAAAATCGGAATGGATCACCCCGGCACACTGCGGCGCCTTCCATCCTTTCCTGAAAGTCCATGCACGCACTTCCGGAGGGCCGGCGGTAAGGAACGTTTGCAGTTCCAGCAGATTATAAGCCGCCTTGATCAGGCGGCTTACCCCTGACTCATCCAGTCCCATCTCACGCAGAAACATTTCACGCTCCTCATAAGTATCGAACTCCGCGATTTCCGACTCAATTTTAGCCGCCACAATCAGTATCCGGGCATCTTCATTTTTCACGGACTCACGCACGGCTTCCACATACGGATTACCGCCGACGGCACTCGCTTCGTCCACGTTACAGACATACAGTACGGGTTTCGCCGTCAACAGGAAAAGATCACGGGCAATCTTACATTCATCTTTCGTATCAAAAGAGACGGTACGTGCCGATTCGCCCCGCAGCAGCGCCCCGCGGATCCGCGAATAAACATCAAAGGCAAGCCTGGCATCCTTATCCCCGCCCGTCCTTGCCTGCTTCTCCACCCTGCTTATACGGGCCTCCACGGTCTCCAGATCCTTCAACTGCAATTCGGCATCAATAATCTCCCTGTCCCGCACAGGATCCACATCGCCGTCAACATGCGTCACGTTTTCATCGTCGAAACAGCGCAACACATGCAAGATAGCATCCGTTTCGCGGATATTGGCCAGGAATCTGTTACCCAGCCCCTCCCCCTTACTGGCACCTTTCACCAGACCGGCAATATCCACGATCTCAACGGTAGCGGGAACTGTTTTCAGAGGATGCACCAAATCAGCCAGCCTGTTCAGCCGCTCGTCGGGAACCGTAATAACCCCCACATTGGGTTCAATCGTACAGAATGGAAAATTGGCCGCCTGTGCCTTCGCATTCGACAAACAATTAAAAAGAGTGGATTTCCCTACATTAGGCAATCCGACAATACCGCATTGCAGCGCCATATTTTTATATAACTGTTAATTTGTGAAATTTTATGGTTCCAAAGGTACAAAAAAGAGAGCAGTTATACATACACCGTCCGGAGACCTGTCAACTTACAAACCATAGAGTTCCGATATTTCCAGCATCCGGCCGATAGGCTTAATGGCATCCACCCGCACCCTCTCATCCACCAGTATTTCCGGCGTTTCATTTTTCAGACAGAGATACAATTTCTCCAGCGTATTCATTTTCATATAGAAACACTCATTACAAGCGCAGGTAGCATCTTCGGGCGGAGCGGGTATAAACTCCTTATCGGGATTCTCCTTCCGCATCCGGTATAAAATACCCGCCTCGGTAGCGACAATAAACTGTTTACAGTCCGACTTGGCCGCAAAGCGCAAGAGAGCGGAAGTAGAACCGATATGATCCGCTATAACCAAAAGATATTCGGGACATTCGGGATGCGCCAGCAGTAAAGCGCCGGGATATTTTCTTTTCAAATCCAGAATTCTGTCTACGGAAAACTGCGCGTGTACATGACATACACCCTCCCATAAAAGCATCTTCCGACCGGTCTGCTTATTGATATAATCACCGAGGTTTTTGTCCGGACCAAAGATAATCTTCGCATCCTTCGGAAGAATCTCCACGATCTGCCTCGCATTGGAAGAAGTAACCACTATATCCGTAAGCGCTTTCACGGCAGCGGAAGTATTCACGTAAGAAACAACAATGTGATCGGGATACGCATTAATAAACTCCTCAAACGCCCCCGCCGGACAACTTTCGGCCAGCGAACAGCCGGCATTCAGATCCGGAACAAATACACGCTTTTCGGGATTCAATATTTTAGCTGTCTCCCCCATAAAGTGCACGCCACACAGCACGATCACGTCGGCTGAAACCTCCGAAGCCCACTGCGCAAGCGCAAGACTGTCACCCACGAAATCAGCCACGTCCTGTATATCGGGATCCTGATAGTAATGCGCCAGTATAACGGCATTTTTAGCACGCTTCAAGGCGTCAATATTACGAATAAGCTTTTCTTTTGACATATAACTGCGATTAATAATTTCGATTAGGGATACAACCCCGTCCTTGTTTTTTCAACAGGGTTTGTATTTATAATGTATAATTTTGAACTTTAAAAAAATATATGATGGTGATGATAGTCTCTTGAAACTGTTGATTTCTTTTACCCTGAAATCGCCAAATAACGTTATTAAACGTTTGGCTGTATGTTTTCAAAGCTTACCAACAAATATATATTTTTTTTATGCTTGTGATTGTGATGATTACAAATGTTATCATAAACCTTTTACGAAGTGCAAAGTTAGTAATTTATTTCTTTTGTAGAACATCTCTCCTGTTGAAAAGAGCATGAAATCTTTCCAATAAAAAAAAATATTTTTTCCGGGCTAAGTCGGGATTTTTTATAAAGGGGTTGTTTTTCTTTTTTGCAAATTATTTTATCGAATTTTTTTCACACGTGTTGCACAAGTTTTCAACAGACGTGTTGTTTTTTGCGTACGTACCCGTACGGTTCCCTGTATTTACGGCAGTATTACGACGGGTAAACTTACCCTGCGTACTTGCGGGACGGATTTGAAACAACAATGAAACAAAATCCCTCCTTCAACGGGATAAATACCTAAAAATTAAGTATTAAAAAGAAGAACGAATAATTATATATTGTTAATCCGCATTTACTGCCAATATTTCGGTATAAAGTTTTTTGTACATTTGTCCACGTGTAGATTTTTGTAGAAGAAGTGAAGAAGAATCCATATCCCATATTATATATGTTATTGCTGTCGGTATTGTTGAACACCTGTATGTCGACGGTAAAAATAACTTCTGTCGTGGAAAAAGAGAGAGAAGGAGATTTCCTGCTGAAATGGGAAGTGAGTCCCGATCAGGAAGGCAACATCGATATTTATTCATCTCTCACCGACAGTTCGCTTACCGGTTTCATGCCTCTTACCTCAAAAAGCGTAGCGGATCAGGTATTGAGAGTGACCCCTACCGGTTCGGGACTGAGGGAATACTTTATGCTTCGCACGTCGGGCGTCTATTCGGGAGTGGTTGCGAACAGAATCATCAACATGGACAATATAAAAAACTTCAGGGATATAGGTGGTTATTTTACCGAAGACAGCCGACAGATCAAATGGGGAGAGATATACAGATCGGCCGACATGAGCAGCGCCACCCTGTATGACCAGGAGAGGATACGCCGACTGAATATAAGAATGATAATCGACTTCAGATCGGAAAGGACGGCTAAAAAATATCCGCTCCTTCTACATCCCTCCATACGGAAAGTAGCGTTGCCGCTGACGCCGATGGATGCCGAAAAGCTGGATGAACAGGTGGAGGACGAACGTTTCGACCGAAGTGATGCCATCCGTTATATGCAGGAGTCGTATGTGGATATTGTTGAGAATCATAAGAAAGATTTCGGCGAGATGTTCGACCTGCTGACCAATGACAGTAATTATCCGATTCTGCTTACGGGAGCGTTGGGGAAGGATGGCGTGGGACTGGCTTCATACTTCATACTCCACGCCCTGGGAGTTCCGCACAGCACTGTGGAGGAGGATTATATGCTTTCGAACAGAGAGATCGATCCGGCTAAAGCGGAGATCGATGCGCAAAATATGTCCGAATCACTGCAGGAAGCCGTCACCGCCATGCTCTCCGTCAACAGCGCCTATATCAACTATGTCATCGAACATATAAAGAAAAAGTATGGTTCGGTGGACAATTACCTCGAAAAAGAACTCAGGGTCACTACCGGAAAAAAACATTTGTTAAGGAAATACCTGCTTTACCGCTTTTAGCTTCACTTTTTATTCATCCGATAAATTCAGTTATTGGATTTATTTTCATACCTTTGCACTCGATTTAAAAAATCACAGGTTGTCATTGAATATTCTCTCTTCTTTAATGTTGTGGCTATGGGGTAAAGAGAAATATCAATACCCCGCATATACATACACTAAAATATTTACAAAAAAATGAACACATTTGAAGAATTGGGCGTGATTCCGGAGATCCGGCAGGCTATCACCGAATTGGGTTTTGAAAATCCGATGCCGGTGCAGACTGAAGTGATCCCGCAATTACTTTCCAACAGGAGAGACATTATAGCCTTAGCCCAGACAGGCACGGGTAAAACGGCAGCATTCGGCATTCCCGTCATTCAGAAAACAGATCTGACCCTTTTGTCGCCGCAGACGGTGATACTTTGTCCTACGAGGGAGCTGTGTCTGCAAATAGCGGGTGATCTTACCGACTTTTCCGCCTTCATGCAGGATCTCAAAATACTTCCCGTCTACGGGGGATCGAGTATCGAGAGTCAGATCAGGACGCTGAAAAGAGGAGTTCACATTATTGTTGCGACGCCGGGACGGCTTATCGACCTGATAAATCGCAGGACGGTTTCGTTCGGACACGTGCATACCGTTGTGCTGGACGAGGCGGACGAGATGCTGAACATGGGTTTTTCCGAAAGTATAGACGAGATACTTTCCAGCGTACCCGACAGCCGTTCCATGCTGCTGTTTTCGGCTACCATGCCGAAGGAAATAGAGAAGATTACCCGCAAGTATATGAATGACCCGATGGAGGTCACTATCGGCAGGAAGAATGAGGGTGCCCAAAACGTGAGGCACCTTTATTATATGGTACATGCCAGGGACAAGTACCTTGCGCTGAAAAGAATTGTGGACTATTATCCCAACATATACGGGATTGTTTTCTGCCGCACCAGGAAGGAGACGCAGGAGATTGCGGATAAACTTCTTCAGGACGGGTATGACGCGGACTCTTTGCATGGCGACCTGTCGCAGGTACAGCGGGATTATGTGATGAGCAAGTACAGGAACCACAATCTTCAGTTGCTGATAGCTACCGACGTGGCAGCGCGGGGGCTGGATGTGGATGATGTGACCCATATCATTAACTTCGGCCTTCCCGACGACAGCGAAGTCTACACCCACCGCAGCGGCAGAACCGGACGCGCCGGAAAGACGGGTACATCCATCGCCATCATCCACGTAAAGGAGAAGGGGAAGATTGCGCAGATTGAAAAGATGATTCACAAAACGTTTGAGAAGCGTACCGTCCCGAAGGGAGACCTTATTTGTGAAAAACAGTTATTCAACTTTGTGGATAAGGTTGAGAAGGTGAAGGTCGACGAGGAGGAGATAAACCGTTTGCTGCCCTCCATTTTCCGCAAGCTGGAATGGCTCGGGAAGGAAGATATAATCAAACGGGTGGTATCGCTTGAGTTCAACCGGCTGATCGAATATTACAGGCAGGCGGAAGAGATCGTCGAGCCGGAAGAGAAATCGTCGAAGGGCAGGAAAGAGGGTGTGCGCTCCGAAAGGCCGGACAGAAACCGGAAAAACGGAACGCTGCCGGAAAAGGGATATGCCCGCCTCTTCATCAACGTGGGGAAGACGGACAGGGTGAATCCGGCCACACTGATGGGTTTCGTCAACGAGCATGTGAAGGGAAAAGTCCCGGTGGGAAGGATCGATCTGATGAAGAACTTCTCATTCTTCGAAGTGCCGGAAGAGTTTGTCCCGAAGGTGACGAAAGCCTTCAGAGGGATGTATGTCGACGACAGAAAGCTGGTGGTGGAAGTTTCGAGAGAAGAGAACGAGTCGCAGAGGGAGAAAAAGCATTTCTTTGAAACCTTTGAAGGAACAAAAAAGAAGAAGTATAAAAAGAAAAAATACTGAAAGCAATTTTTTTAACCGGACACTCCTGAATAAGTGTTACATATTCCACAAAAACAACCAGCTCGGGGAGCGCCCGAGCTAGTTGTTTTTGGCGCTGGGGCGTTCCCCTAACTGGTTTTCTCAACTTCTCCGGTTCAGACAATAATCGGGATTATTTCAGGTAGTAAATCGCCAGGAATGGATTACCGTCCTCTTCTATAACCGGGAACTCGGCACGCAACCTTTTCACCTGTTCGGGATACTCTGCTTCGAAATCAACATATTTGGTTTTTCCGACGAGAATCTCTCTCATGAATTCTGCTGAAACTGTGAGATAAATTTCATTTTTGTCGATTCCTTCTATTCTTCCGCCGGGTACGAAGTAATTACCTATATAAGCGTCCGTCCGGCTGACTACTGACTCTTTTGTCCGCTTGTCATAAATGCCTAAAAGCATTTGACCTCTGTACAGAACGTGTATAATCAGTCTATTCTCCGTCTCCTGGAAATAGTAGATACGATGAATGTAACGATTCATGTCTTTATCCATTAATTCCTCGAACGGCTTATACGCCTTTGCCTTTTCCGGCCAGGCGAGATTTCCCAGGTCAAAACGATAGGGTATCGACACCTCTTGGCCGTCAATGGCATAAACATTAAAATCCATCGGTTCGATGTAATGAACCGTACCGTTAAACGACGAGAAGACATAGCCGTCTCCAAAGCTGTTGCTTTCCCAGGTAAGGTCAATATCAAAAAAGGATTTTTCTATCTTTAAGTCGTCTGACAGGAGGGATACGTTTTTGGATTCATCCGGAGCGTTACTAAGGTTTCCCATATAGCCGACATAGCCGTCCCGGGTTTTAAAAATATACTCAAACGATTTGGGCAGAGACTCCACGGACAGGAGACGGCCGCCGTCAC
>JAIRSV010000151.1 GCA_031255275.1 Proteiniphilum sp. | reverse complement strand
ACGAACGAAAGAAAACAGGGCAAGGCAAGCCTTGCCCGTACATTATATATATGTTGATAGCGTCGCTTCGCGACGCTATCACATAAATCAAATAAATTAGAAGAATTGCTTAATAAAGAAATCGCTCGTCGGGGCGGGTGCTCCCGCCCCTTGCCGCTCCGGCGCTCCCCGAGCTGGTTGTTTTTGGCGCATTGGTTATGTAAATCACGTAAATCAAATGAATCACAGTTCAGACAACTTTGGCGCTCGGGCGCCCCCCGAGCTGGTTTTCTTCACTTCCCGATACAGAACCTGTAATGCAATTGATAATGGAACATTTTGTGATGTCATTCTTTTGATTTAGCGGACTTCAGGATATTTCAGAAGTAATAAGCCCAGCCTTTGCCGGAGGCTATGCTGCGATTGCAGGTAGCGGTTCCCGGATTACCTCCAAACCGCAATCTGCCACTTTCTATGCTCGACCGGTTGGGCAAATCCGTAAATATCGCATTAAGTGTAGCGGCGTCTAATTGATTATTGGCACAGGAGAGCGTTTTTAACGCCGTTTTGTTTGATACGTCCAGTGTGCTCAGCGCATTATCGGAACAGTACAGGCTCGTTAGCGCCGTATTGTTTGACACATCCAGTATGCCTAACTGATTCCCGCCACAATCCAAAAGTGTTAACGCCGTGTTCCTTGACACGTTCAGCGCGCTTAATTCATTCATGGAACAATTCAACAATCTTAACGCCGTATTCTCCGATACATCCAGCACGCTTAACTCACTATTATTACACTCTAACACGGTTAACGCCGTATTCTCCGATACATTCAGTGCGCCTAACGGATTGCCGTAGCAGCGCAAACTGCTTAACGCCGTATTGTTTGACACATCCAGTGTGCTTATCTTATCATTGCCGCAATCCAGCTCTATCAGCTTCGTGTTCCTTGACACATCCAGTGCGCTTATCTGATTCCAGCCACATAGCAACCCTGTCAGGGCCGTGTTCTCCGATACATTCAGTGCGCTTAACTCATTATACCCACAACGCAAATAGGTCAACGCCGTGCAGCTGCTTACATCCAGTGTGCTTAACTCATTCAGTTCACATTGCAAATAGGTCAACGCCGTGCAGTTGCTTACATCCAGTGTGTGTAACTGATTGTTGAAACCGTCCAGCGATGTCAACGCCGTGCAGCCGCGTGCATTCAGCGTGCGCAACTTATTCTCTTCACACTGCAACTTTGCCAACGCCGTGCAGCCGCTCACATCCAGCGCGCCTAACTGATTCTCGTAACACTGCAACTCTGCCAAAGCCGTGCAGCCGCTTACAATCAGCGTAGTCAACCGATTCGTTTGGCAATACAACTGTTTCAGCTTCGTTTTGTTTGACACATCCAGCGCGCTTAACTCACTGCCGGAACAGTATAGATAGGTCAACTCCGTATTGTTTGACACATCCAGTATGCCTAACTGATTCCCGCCACAATTCAAAAGTGTTAACGCCGTATTATTTGACACATCCAGTGCGTTTAACTGATTGCCGTGACACTCCAAAGCCCTTAACGCCGTGTTCCTTGACACGTTCAGCGCGCCTAACGGATTACCGGAACAGTACAGAGAGGTCAACTCCGTATTGTTTGACACATCCAGTGTGCTTAACTGATTCTTTTCGCAATACAACTGTTTCAGCTTCGTATTGTTTGACACATTCAGTGTGCTTAACTGATTTTCGCTGCAAAGCAAATATTCTAACACCGTGCAGCTGCTTACATCGAGTGTGCCTAACGGGTTACTGTAACACTCCAGTATTTTTAGCGCCGTGCAGCCGCTTATATCCAGTGCGCTTATCCTGTTATTGTAACACTCCAGCACGGTTAACGCCGTACAGCCGCTTACGTCCAAAGCCGTTAGGCTGCCCTTTTGATAATCGTAATAACCGCCAGTGCAGCTGAACTCTGACAGCTTTTCCGCCCGCATTCGCACGGTGTGTTCGGTATTGTTTGCGTAGGTGTGCCCGACTTGGGTATAGAAAACATAAAGATCGCGATACTCGTTTGTCTTGCCGTCGCCCCAGTCCACGATGAGGTTTTTTGACGGGGCTACAAACAGGATGCTGTTACCGGTAAAAGTAAATTCCACTGATTCTTCAGAGGCGGCGGCCGCCTGTGTGACGGTCAGGGTTTCCGTAAGCGTGCCCGCCGTGACGGTGATTGTGGCTTCGCGCACTTCCGTGGAGGTGTTTCCCGCTGCGGTGACGGTAACCGTACCGTCGCCCGTGCCAAAGGCGGGACTGACGGTGAGCCATCCGCCATTGCTTCCGGCCGACCATGTCAGATTACTCGCGACTGCCAGGGAGAAGGCTCCACCTTCGGCGGAAATCTCTTTCCGGCCATCCGGCTCAATGGCGAGCGAGGGGGCTATGCCCGCTTGCGTGACGGTCAGAGTTTCCGTAAGCGTGCCCGTGGTGACGGTGATTGTGGCTTCGCGCGCTTCCGTCGAAGTGTTTTCGAGAATGGAAACGTCAATTATCCTGTTCCCCGTGCCGAAGGCGGGACTGAGGGAGAGCCACAGGCGGTCGCTCCGGAGCGTCCAGTCCTGATTGCTTGCTATTGACAGGGAAAAGTCGCCGCCGGCGGCGGTAATCCCGTCCGCGCCCTCCATCCCGATTATAAGCATGGGGTCGGTGCCCGCCTGCGTGACGGTCAGGATTTTCTCAAGCGCGCCCGCCTTGACGGTGACGGTGACGGTGCCCGTGCGCGCTTCCGTGGAGGTATTTGCCGTTGCGGTAACGGTAAGCGTACCGTTTCCCGTGCCGGACGCGGGATAGGCAAGGGTGAGCCATTCGGCGCCGCTTTCGGCCGACCATTCCACGTTACTTGTTACGGTGAGGGAGAAGTCGCCCCTTTCGGCGGAAATCCCTTTCCGGCTTTCCGGCACAATCGCGAGCGAGGGGGCAACGCCCGTCTGCGTGACGGTCAGGATTTTCACAAGCGCGCCCGCCTTGACGGTGACGGTGCCCGTACGCCCTTCCATAGCGCTGTTTTCTGTTGCGGTAACGGTAACTGTGCCGTCGCCCGTGCCGGACGCGGGGCTGACGGTGAGCCATCCGGCGCCGCTCAGGGCCGTCCATTCCAGATTACTCGCCACTGCCAGGGAAAAGTCGTCTTCCCCGGCGGGAATCTCTTTCCGCTCTTCCGGGTCAATCACGAGCCTGGGGGCGGCGCCCGGCTGTATAACGGTCAGGGTTTTCCTGAGCGTAGCCGTCCAGACGGTGATCTTCGCCGAACGCTCTTCCGTGGAGGTATTTTCCTCCGCGGTAACGGTAACCGTACCGTTGCCCGTGCCGGAGGCGGGCGTGACGGTGAGCCATCCGGCATTGTCGCCGGCTGACCATCTTTCGTTGCATGTGACTTCTATGGAGCCGCCGCTGCCGGCGGCTGCTTCCAGATTGATTTCGGGGTCGATCGACAGTTTGGCTTCGGGTTTTTCTTCGGTGCACGAGGCAGCCGTTGCAAGCAGCGCTATGGCTGCCATAAACAGTAAATTCTTCCTGTACATGATGCTGAAATTTAAAAGTAGGGTTGTTTATGGATATTTGTTTGATATATATACTGTAAAGAAAAAGTCATATCCGCCGGGCACGTCGCGCGCAACCGAAGTTTTTGTTCAGTTCGCCGAAGGCTCTGTTTAACCTGTCCGAAACCGGGTGCAGCTTCACGGAAGCTTCGCGACAGTCAATGGATGTTCCGGTCAAAAACACCCTGCCGTATCTGCGGGTGAGAAGATGCGGTGTGGGGAAGCCTGAGAAAAAATTCCCCGCGCCGGCCGGGCCGGTTCCGGCGAAAGAATGATACAGTTTTCGTACAGCCATTGTGCAGGAGATTTCGTGTGTCTTGCAAATGTAGGGAAGTTTTTCGGGAAAAATGGCTTCCGGAGAGGATTTTTTTCGCTTCACGTCATTCAATGGTTATTCGCTCGCCGAATAACGTGAGCGCAGCAAACGAATATCAGTTGTATAACTGTCGAATTTTTGTACATTTGCAAACCGTTTTACGGGAGAACAGGGAACAGTAACAGTCAACAACAAAATACAAGCCTCCGGGCCGGAAAAAGAATATGAGTCGGAATAAAATGATTTGGAACCCCGAAAGAGAGTGCGCTGAAAGAGAACAGATGCACGACCTGCAAAGCAGGCAACTCACCTCCATGATACGTCGGATGTATGACCACGTCCCCTTCTACCGCGACCGGCTGAAAGCAGCCGGCATCGAACCGGGCGACATACGAAGCGCAGATCAGCTGAAAATGCTGCCGTTCACCACCAAAAGCGACCTGAGGGACAATTACCCCTTCGGCCTCTTCACCGTCCCGCAGAGCGAAGTGATACGCCTGCACGCCTCGAGCGGGACAACGGGAAAGCCGACGGTGGTGGGCTATACCCGGCAGGACATCGACCTCTGGGCCGAAGTAGTGGCGCGCAGCCTGACGATGGCCGGCATCCACAGCGGAGACACCATTCAGATAGCCTACGGCTACGGCCCCTTCACCGGCGGACTGGGGTTGCACTACGGCGCCGAGAAGGTGGGCGCGACAGTTATTCCCATATCGAGCGGCAACACGCGGAAACAGTTGCAGTTCATGACCGACTTCAACGCCACCGCCCTGGCTTGCACCCCGTCATACGCAGCACACCTGGGCGAGCATATCCTCAAGGAAGGCATCCCGCCGGAAGAGATCAGACTGCGGGCAGGCATCTTCGGCGCCGAACCGTGGTCGAACGAAATGCGCCGGGAGATAGAAAACATGCTGCACATCAAAGCTTATGACATTTATGGCCTGAGCGAAGTAATCGGCCCCGGCGTCTCTATGGAATGTGACTGTCAGCACGGAAGTCACATCTTCGAAGACCACTTTATCCCCGAAATCATTCACCCCGAAACGCTGGAACCGCTGCCCGACGGGGAAGTGGGCGAACTCGTATTCACCACGATAAGCAAGGAGGCCATGCCGCTGCTGCGCTACCGGACGCGCGACCTCACACGGCTGCACCGCGGGAAATGCCCCTGCGGACGGACGCTGGTACGCATGGAGAAGTGCCTGGGACGCAGCGACGACATGCTGATCATCCGCGGTGTAAACGTCTTCCCCTCGCAAGTGGAATCCGTCCTGATGGAAATGGCCGAAACATCACCCCACTATCTGCTGATCGTCCGTCGGGAAAACAACCTCGACACGCTGGAAGTCAGAGTGGAAATCAACGAAAAAAACTGGTCGGACAGCATCCGCGAACTGGAAGGAATCAGGCGACGCATCGAGCACAACATCAAAAGCCTGCTGGGCATCAGCGCCATCATCAGGCTGGTGGAACCCAACAGCATGGAACGCTCCGACGGAAAAGCCCGGCGAATCATCGACTACAGGAAACAGTAACATCATCAAAACCCCAAAACAGTAAAGCAGAATGTACATACAACAACTCTCCGTTTTTCTGGAAGACCGGTCGGGACGGCTCACCGAACTGACCCGTATTCTGGCCGCACACGACATCAACATCACCGCGCTCAACCTGGCCGAAACAACAGACTGCGGCATCGTACGCATGGTAGCGGGAAAACCGCAGCTGGCCCGGAAAGTGCTGGAAGAAGCAGGATTCTCGATCGGGCTGACCGGCGTAGTCTGCGTGAACATCCCCGACGAACCGGGATCACTGTACCGGATACTGAACATGCTGACCGAAGAGAATATCAACATAGACTACATGTACGCCTTTTCCAACCGGGACGTAGCCCTGGCCGTGATCCGCGCCGAAGACATGGCCGGCGTGACGGAAGCGCTGGAAAAGAGGGGTGTGAAACTGCTGTCGCAGCACGATATTTACCAGTTATGACCCGTTTTGCAAGCAGCGCAGCCGACCTCCGTTCCTCGGAGATACGCGACCTGATGAGTCTCGCCACGGCCCCCGGCATGATCTCCTTTGCCGGCGGCATGCCGGGAAACGAACTCTTCCCTCTCGAAGCCATTGACCGGATCTGTTACACCCTCACGGAAAAGGAAAAGCAAACGGCACTGCAGTACGCGCCCACTGCCGGACTTCCCCAGCTGCTCGAATCACTGTCGGACTACCTCGAAAGGAAAGGTCTCCCCGTCGGGAGCAACCGGCTGATGATCACCACCGGATCACTGCAAGCCATTCACATCCTCGCCAAAGCCTTCATCGACCCCGGAGATCCGGTACTGGTAGAAGCCCCCAGCTTTATCGGAGCACTCTCGGCCTTCCGCGCCTTCCGGGCGAACCTGATCCCCGTCCCGCTGAAAGGTGACGGGATGGATACCGAAGCGCTCAAAAAAAGGCTCGACACCACCCTCCCCTCTCCCAAATTCCTCTACTACACCCCCAACTTTCACAATCCCGCCGGGATCATCTACTCGCGGAAGGTGAAGCAGGAGATGATGCTGTTGCTGAAAGGGAGAGACATCCCCGTGATAGAGGATGACGCTTACAACGAACTCTATTTCTGCGAAGAGGACCTGCCGGAAATGCAGCTGATGAAAACGGTGGATCCCGAAGGAATCGACGTATGTTATACCGGATCGTTCTCCAAGATACTGGGGCCTGGGCTTCGTCTGGGATGGATGCTGGCGCCGGAAGAGATTTACGGTAAATGTGAGCTGATCAAGCAGTCGATCGACGCCTGTTCGCCCGGCATATCGCAGGTAATCGCCGACAAGTTTATCCGGCAGGGCGATGTTTACGACTATACGGCCGCCATAAGGAAAGAGTACAAAAAGCGCGGAGAGGCCATGACAGCGGCACTGGAAGCGTCACTGCCTTCCTGCGTGACATTCGGGAAGCCACGGGGCGGGTTCTACATCTGGCTGCGGCTGCCCGAAGGCAGCGACTCGACCGCCGTGCTGAAAAGGGCAATAGAAAAAGGGACGGTCTTCGTGACCGGGAAAACTTTTGATCCCGACGGCGTTAAAAACGATTTTCTGCGGGTATCCTTCTGCAATACCGACGTGGAAGCCATCCGGCGCGGCGTCCCTCTGATCGCGGAAGCCATCAGGGAAGTGTGCTGCCCGTGAGCCGCCCTCCCGCGGCACTCACATACCTCCGCCTTCGGGCGCGAAAAGCAGACTCTCCTCCAGCCATGCCTCCAGTCCGGCAAAGTCAGCATCCTTCAGCACTACCCGTTTCCCACCGTCCAGCAGATAGAGCGTGGGGATCGCCTTCAGGTCATACAGCTCACCCTTTCTCAGCGCAAGCTCCCGGTCATATCCGTTTATCCAGTTCTCCGGCATTTCGCCGCGATGTTCCTCCCAGACGTCCGCGTCTTCGTCGGGATAAAAGGCCAGTACGGTCAGTCTGCCGCTGTCCAGCAGATCGTTGACGACCGGCGAATCCTTCATCGCCGCCGAAATCTCGCGGCACGCCATACAGCCCGGGTTATTGAAATAAAGAATCGTATAATCGCTCCGTATCCCCGACAGAGACCCGGTCTTTCCGCTGGACAGGGTATACGTGAAATCCGTTGCCCTGTCGCCGACGCGGTTCTTAAGCATCATCGACAGCCGGTATCCGGGGCGAATGCGTTCCGCTTCATCCGTACTTTCGTCGGACAGCACGTAGCGCATGACCGGAATATAATACGCATCATTCCTGTACAGGGAGTTCGGATCGTAAAGATATTTCTCATACTGTTCCAGGAAGTATTCATACATCCGTCCCGTTTTCTCGCCCTTCTCCGCCGCCGACAAGTGGCTGTTTATCGCTTCCACCGCCTCGCCATACTCCGCAACGGACAGCAAATCGATAAAATCCGCGAAAGCGCGCTCCGTAACCTCCGGAATATGGATATATGCCGTATCCGAAAAGTCGAAAGAGTTCCAATAGCGTCGCACGAGGTAATTTGCACGGGCGACCGGATCGGTCGGCATGTCCGTCTCGGACGGGAGATTAAATCCCGGTTTCCGTTCCGCTGCCGCGCTGTTGTCCCTCCCGTCCGTCCGCCGGCACGAAGAGGCAGCCAGGCAGAGCAGTCCGGCCAGTATGACCAGACTTGCCCGGCTTATCGAAAATTGAAGAATGTTGTTTCGTTTATTCATTTCGCATATCTGATTTGCATCCGATCCGCTTTCCGGGATCGGTAGATGATTAATATCCGGTTGTCTGCGTCACGGTCAGCGTCATGTCGAGCCGTCCGGCCGTCAGTATTATGTCCGCCGTGCGCGTAGCCTGACCGCCCGTGGCGGAGGTGAATTCCGGAACATAAAGCAGGAGCTGTTTCTCCGCCGGGGAACCGCTTGCTGTCCTAGCGCCGTCTGCAAACCGGAGCCAGCTGTTCGTATCCGGATCTTCTATCGTCGCCTGCCATCCGTCGGCCACGTTGGTCGAAACACGCAATACCCAGCCCTGTCCGCCGTCCGCGTCCATCCTGACCTCTTTCCGGCTCACTCCCAGAAAATACTCACCGTTCCACACCATGTGCCGTATATCGGTTTCGTCCACCACGATAAGACTGATTTTGAGGTTCGACATCACGCCGAACGACGCCACGGCATCGCCCAGCCTGTCGTAGCCCCTGCCGGCGGCTTCGGTGATCATGAACAGGTAACGGTTGTTGCGCAGCACGGGCATATAATCGGTTTTGCCGGTCTGCCCGTCGTGCGGAGCCGTAAAGTCCGCCGGGTAATAGTAGCTCTTCGTCACGCCGCCCGAAGTATACCTGCCCTCAAAGACCAGCCGCGTGCCGGCAGGGGCGGCAAGGTCACTCGAAAGCGCGGCCGACTCAAACAGGTATATCTCATTCTTCAGCGAAGTCTGCCCCGGATTCAGGAGATAAGTCAGTTCATTGCCCTCCTTCCAGACCCTTGTGTCGGGATCGAACCCCTCCGGCAGGTTGGCTCCGGTCGCGTCCGGGACGGGGACGCCCGTCGTCATCTCCCATTTGGGAGCCACGAGTCCCCTCGCATTATAGTTTACAACGTGCACGGCAGTCAGTTCGAAATCGCCCTCCGCAGGCGTTCCCGACGGAGCAACGCCATTCACCACGTCCACTTTGGCAAGCATACGGGTCAGCCTCACCGTCGGCGTCGGGCTATTGTAGATATTCTCCGTGACATCCGCCTCGCCATACATGGGTATTTTCCAGTAGTTTCCCGCCGAAGTGTTCCATTTCATAGCGTTTGACACCTGCAATGCCGACAGGAAATCTTTCTTCGCCGCGCCTGCATAAGAACCGTCGACCGTCACAGCCGTCAGCGCCGCCGAAACTTCCACCGAAGCGTTGGCTATGACGGAGACGGTCATATTTTCCGCGTTCTCAACACCTCTCACCTTAAACAGATAGCCACCCTCAACGGCATCCGAAATATCCCCGGAGGCGACGCGGTGATACTCGGCGATCGCACCGTTCTTGAAAATCACCACGTCGATCTCAGACACCTCTTTTTCTTTGGCAGCGCTGAGGGCACGGGTCGAAGGCGTTTTCATTCCCGGCACGCTGACCGTGAATGTGGTCTCTTCGGTGTTTCCGGCAGGCCGTCCGTCCATTTCGGGATACTCCGCCACACATCCGCCCATCTCCGCCGCCAGCAGCAGGAGACCTGCGACCCGGAACCACTTCCCGAATAAGCCTGATATATATTTCGTATTCATATCTTATCTTTATTTATCGACCACGCAACGTATGGTAGCGCCGCGGGCGCGATTGAAGCCGGAGTGAAAATATTCAAGGGTATCGCTCCTGGTTTCCAAAGTGTAACCATGGCTATAAGTAGTTTTACCTTTATCCTTGGGAGTCGGGGTAGACGACCAGTAGAAGCCATAGGTACCAGCACTCTCCAGCCTCCCATTTTCATGACTGCGACACCCGGCAGCGGGGAAGAATATAGAGGCGCCTTCCCTTATGCTGCCGGCTATATCGTTGAAGAACAGTCGTCCGATATAGGCGGCGTTATGGCTGTCTTTATTTACTGCGGAGTTTGACGTGTATAATGTTCCATTCGGGGTTACGATAGTCCTGCGGTCGAAAAACCCGTCCGCGTAGCATCCCCAAAGCGAGTTCTTTATATTATTGACCGAATGATCAGACAGCAGGGACAATGCAAATTCCGATGTTGTCTCCGCATCATAATTAGCCGTTTTCGGACGACGGTAACCGGTCGGACAAGTCTCCCATTCGTCATTCCATTCCGATTTGTCGTAGAGAGATAATTTTTCGCCGTAATCATTCGCCCCAATGCCTCGGGAAGGATGCCATGCCCTGCGTTCATAATTTTTCGGCCCTACCCACTTGAAAAATGAGCCTGCCTGCGATGGATAGTCGACAAACGTACCATCGTTTTTATTGAGATCAACATATTGTACATTATCAGTCATGCTGCCGGCTCTCAGGTTGTAGGGGCTGAACTTGCGGACAATGTCCTTTTTCGCCTTGTCGCCCTGAGACATCAGGTAGTCCGGATCCTCGCCCTGGCGCAGATAAAAGGCCTGAAACCTGGTATTATTCGCATAGCCGATCACAACAATTGCATACCGTACCGGTTTGCTCGAACTATCCCATTTGGAATTCAGTCCGATGCGGAAAAAGATCTTTTCGTTCTTATCCTTTTGTATCTTACCGGTCACGTATTCCTTACCGTCGAGTACGTTATAGCGTGTATCGTTTTCCTGGCTGTTCATATTCGCCGGATTATCCGTACCGATTTTCGGATCGTCGCTCGGAGCTGTGCTGAACCGTATGTCGCTGCCGAAATCTCCGGGAAAGAAAACCTGTGCAGACCAGTAACCCTCACTACCCTTCGGTACCGAAATACTGATTACACGTTCTCCGGTCTGACTTTTCCTCCAGAACGCTCCCACATAAGGCGCCGTTCCTATACGAGTTCCTCCGCGCGAGATGTCATCCCGGCTGACCGTCGGCAATCCCGGTTCCTGCGTTACGTTGATTATCTTCGTGATATTCCCTGCCCTTACCTTTATTTTCGCCATGCGCTCGACGGATTTTTTGTTCTCGGCCGCTTTGACGGAAACAGTCTGCGAAAGACTGTTGGATGGCCTGCTTAAATCCAGTGTAATCCAGTCGCTCTCGGCCACGTCTCCCGGTTTTGCTCCCACTCCCGACAAATATTCTATTTCCGCCCCGGTTATCTGCAAACCGACAGGGAATCCTTGCGTTGTGATGTCGTAATTCGTCTCGGAGGTAAATTTTGCCGAATCACCTTCAAGCTTAAATTCGAAATCGTCATCGCTCACCGACAGCCACCACTGTCTGTCATAAATAATATTCACGCTGTTCTCGTCCCAGTCGTTCACTTTGGCAGCGATGTCTATGCCGTCGCTGCCGAGGATGATCTCGTATGTCACGATCTTGTTCATCGCCCAGTCGAGAGAAGTCGTAAGCGGAAATACGAAAGGTTCGGGAAGCGGTTTTCCGTCCATCGTGGCCTCCACCTGTATTTTGAGATTTCCCGTCCCCTGCGGGATCACGAGCATATCGGCTCCGGCCTTTATGATCGATTCAGGTCTGCCCGTAAGCCGCACGCCCGGGAGCAAACCGTTGTCGGCGGTCAGCGACATATCGACGGCGCTGCTGAGGCTGCCCCATGCCGGGGCGTTTTCTTCCGGAACCGTCAGCGTACCTTTCGTGAGTACATTCTTCACCGTGATTTTTGTGATGACCATCGCTTGCGGATAATCTTTCACCCGCGCCGTGAAGTTGACACGCGTCAGGGCATGACCGAATATCATTTCCACCGGATCGTAACCTGTCTTGAGGTCAGTGCGCGCCCACATCAGGTCGACCTGTCTGCCGGGATCGGACGGGGTGATGTAGGCTATGGTCATCGAGGGTGAATTTGTCGCGCCCATTGTCACGTCTATCACCGGTTCGCCCGGCGCCGGAGACGTATTCTGATCCTGCCAGGGGTAGTAGCCGTAAAAGGCGAGTTTTGCGCTTGACTGAACAGGCCATTTGGCGACAGGATCGTATGTGAAGCTCGTGCCACCGGAAGTAACCTTTGTATTCCTGAGCGATGCATACGGTTCGATGTCGCTCGTCGGGGTGATCATGCCGTACGCATAGGCGCCAAACGATTTGCCGGAAGGGATATTGGCTTCGCTCTGGACGGGATGACCTGCCGCCGCACGACTTTGTACCGTATTCTTGTCCACCTTCGGCGAAAACACTATGAATTTGCTGCCGTCCTGCTCCTGTTCAATATCATGTCCGAGCACGCAGCCGCTTATCCCGGCCGTCAGCAGCAAGGCGCCCACGGCGGGAAGATATTTTCCGAATATGCTTGATCTATTTTTCCTGTTCATATCATATATTATTTATACCCGGTCACCTGACGCCGGCCGTATTGCCGGCGGTGAAATCCGGATTTTGACGTTCTATTGACGGGCTTTTACCGCTTTGATGGTTGTTTCATTCAGGATCGTTCCGGTAGCCTTGTCGCGAAATACAATGGTGATACTGCCCTCTACATATATGCTGAGGTTGGAGTAATCCACAGTCGTGACGGTGATGACGGCGTTTCCCAGACCCGAGATAGGGGCTGACGACGGGCCGCCGTTCCAGCCGGTTGCCGGGTTGAGCAGAGGCTTACCCAGCACCGAATTGTCATTATCGCCGGTTACAACCGTCACTTCGTCCGTGCCGCGCTTGATCAGCGCCTCCCACCCGGTATTCGATTCGACTTTAATATTGTAAGTTCCGGCATCTGTCCGTATCACGCGATCTTCAGAATCGGTCGTGAGTAGGGAAGCGGATTCGTCGCGGACGCAGCGGACGGACAAGCCCTGGTAACGGCGTGACTTATCTCCTTCCGGAAATACTTTCCCCGTCGTGCCATCCAGTTCCAGAGAGTACATTTTTCCGTTATTGCCCTGAGCGGTTGTCGCCCCATGGTAGTAACCGTAATTTCCGGTGCCGGTGATAGCCGTTGCCGTCGTCCTGATTCCGCCATACGGGTACCATCCGCCGATCGAGGCGTTGAATGCTCCCTGTTTTGCGCCGTCCTTTATCAAGGTTTTGTCGGTTTGATTGCCGAAAGGCTGTTTTCCCGCCGGGACTCTCCATCCTGCGGGACACGGGTCATAAGCGGTTTTCTTACCGTTGTCCCACGATGTATTCCCTCTTGATCCCGACCATGCCGTGGAGAAATTTACGGGATTGTTTATCGAATAAGGCAATGAGGCATCTATTTCGGCGGAGAAGTCGACTTTTTCGCCACGGCTGTTATAAACCGTGCGCTGAGTATTGTCATTTATCGTCGCAGCGGCAGGAAACGGGTCTTTGCGTCCGAACTGGTAATGCAGTCCGATGGCGCCGGCGTTTCCCCGGCTGGAACTCATTGCGCCGAGGTTCCTGTCCATAAAGCCTCCACCCGCATCTACCGGTTTGTAATTCGTTACCCAGATATGCCAACTCCAGAGAAAACCCTCTCCCGCGTCGCATACGCCGTTGCCGTTCGCATCGTTGTAAACGCCGACAAGGGCGTTGCCCTCGTTATTGGCAACAACGGTAAGGATAGGTATACCGTATTTGTTTTGGGAGGACTTGAAAACATTTACGGAATAGCTTTTTACAACGGCATCGGCTCCTTCTTCCGCCCAGATAAGTTCACCTTTAAGATTCATCGTTTCATCTATCCATGTGTTGGAAAGATGTTCGGCGTCCATCGCCTGCCGAGCCTGTCCGAAGAGAGGTATGGCTATCGCTTTCTTTGTTTCGACGATGTAGCTGTTTGCCGTCGGCTGCAAAGGAACTTCCCTCTCGAGGGGTATCTCGTGATTCTCTCCCCAAGAAGTTACGTCCACTGTAAAATCTATTTGTTTCGCACCCAGGAACGCATCTTCGGAAGTACCGTAGCCGGAACCGGCAACCTTCGTGATTTTGAATGTATAGTGATGGTTGCGCAGCACGTCGAGAAACTTTTCACTGTCGTCCGAGCCGGTCGAAAAGTCGGCGCGGTAGTAAGTCGGTTCGTTGTCGTTTCCGTAAATCCCGCCTACCACGATGCAGGTGCGGTCGAGGTGATCTTTGGCTACGGTGTGGCCTGTACCGGTATGGTTCTCCGCCTCGAAAATGTAAATCTCCTTCGCGCAGTTGTTAGTGCTAGTATTTATCTCGGTGCGCCCGTCCTTATTATCGTAAACAACAGGCCCTTTCGTCAGGACGGAAGAACCGGCGGGTACATTCGGGGCGATAGCTTTTTGCTGGTTGTTGTCCCATGTTCCTGTCGCCACCGGGACGAGCGACCCTTTTGTATTGTAGTTATATACATCGACGCTGGAGATTTTGAAATTGGTTGCGGCTATCTGCACGTCCACCCGCGCCAACATGCGGGTCAGCGAAATGCTGCTTGTTCCTGAGATTTCCATATCGCCGGAAATCTCGATATTACCTATATTGCCCCACATGGGGATATGTTTGTAATCCGCCGCCAAAGCATCGGTTATCCATTTACCATCCGCCGGCATCTTTTCCGTAAGC
>JAIRSV010000157.1 GCA_031255275.1 Proteiniphilum sp. | reverse complement strand
GCGCTACCCAACTCAATGCGATATTCAACGCTTTGCCCAACAGGTCGGGCAAAAAAGCCGGACAGATAGACATGGGTGGTACTTATGGTAATCCCGGAGTGGACGCCTGCAACAAGAGCATAGCTACTGCCAAAAACTGGACTTTTTAGTAACTAGAGAAAACCGGTTAGGGGAACGCCAAGCGGCAAGGGGCGGGAGCACCCGCCCCGACGAGCGACACAATTAATGTGATGATGTGGAGAGTGGAGAGTTGGAAATTCAACTTTCCACTTTCTTTTTAAGAAGCAGAGACGCGGAAAAGTAGAGAAGTAGTGAAGTAGAGAAGCGGAAACAACCGGTTAGGGGGAGCGCCCGCGCCAAAAACAACCAGCTCGGGGAGCGCCCGCGGCAAGGGGCGGGAGCACCCGCCCCGACGAGCGAAAAAGAGTACAGGGCAAGGCATGGCCTTGCCCTGCACATTATATATATAAAGAAATCGTTCGTCGGGGCGGGTGCTCCCGCCCCTTGCCACTCGGGCGATCCCCGAGCTGGTTTTGTCACCCCCGCCCCTTCAGGTTCCCGCGGCTGAACGAGAGAATGATTCCGGGCAGACCGGTCAGCGTGAAGATGATAAAGCTCCAGCGCATGGCGCGAAGGAAGAGGGGGTCGGGTACTTCTTCGATCGACCGGTCGCCGAACAGCAGCGAAAACAGAAGGGTGACGATGCTCATACTGATAATCTGTCCGAATACCCGCATGGAGGAGGCCAGGCCTGAGGCCTGTCCGTACTGACGCCTGTCGACCGAACTCATAATGGTGTTCATGTTGGGCGAGGAGAAGAGGGCGAAGCCTAACCCTACCCACAACAGTATGGCGATAATGATCCGGACGTCCGTCGCAGGGCCGAGGAGGGAGAACATTCCCAGTCCCGCGGTACACATTGCCATGCCTGCCGTGGCAAGGTAACGGGGCTGTATCCTGTCGGAGAGCTTCCCCACGACGGGCGAGAAGAGGGCCATCATCGCCGGCTGCGCCACGATTATCGCCCCCGCGTCGCGCGCCGAAAGCCCCTGCACCTTCTGCAGGTAGAGGCTGAGGAAGAAGATGATGGCAAATGTGGCCGTATAGTTGATCAGCGCCGAGAGGGCGGAACGGGCAAACAGGCGGTTGTGCGAAAAGAGCCGCGTATCGAGCATGGGCCGGCGGGCACGGCGCTCGCAGCGCCAGAAGAGGAGAAGCAGTGCAACCCCCGCGCCCATCAGCGCCCAGCCCGCGACGGCGGGGATCAGCGATGAACCGTATACCAGGGCGGCAAGTCCCGCCATGAAGAGCAGCGTGCCCGTGACGTCGCCCCTTCCGGCGGAGTTGCGTCGCCCTCCCCCACCCTTCAGGAAGAGGTATGAGACCAGGAGCGAAAGCAGCCCGAGGAGGACGGCAATCAGGAAGAGTATCCTCCACCCGGCGTGCAGGGTGACAATCCCGCCGACGAGCGGCCCCAGCGCCAGACCGCCGTATACTGACGCCACGGAGATGCCCAGCGCCTGTCCCCGCCTCTCAGCCGGGAAGGCCGACACGAGGATGGCCTGTCCGGTGGGGCCGGTGAGGGCGGCGCCGACTCCCTGAAGGAAGCGTGCGCCGATCAGCCGGTAGCCGTCGGGCGACACGTAGCAGATGGCGGAGGAGAGGGTGAAGAGGATCACTCCGAGTTTGAACAGTCTCCGGTTATCGCTCCGGTCTCCCCAGCTCCCCGCCGGAAGGGTGAAGAGGGCCATCGCCAGGATGAAGGCGGTGACCACCCAGCTCAGCCTGACAGCATTCAGCGTCAGATCGCGCCCGATGGCCGGCAGCGCGATATTGACTGCCGATACCAGAAAGGTTCCCATAAAGGAGGTCACTGCCACAACGGACAGGATTGAAAATTCTTCTCTTTTACTCATAATATTCGGTTTGCAAACAGATGATCATCACAGCGTCCACATACGGTGGAAAGCCGCGTCGAACCCTCCGGCAACGATTCAACGCGGCGAGAAAGCCGCGTCGAACCCTCCGACAGCGATTCAACACGGCGAGAAAGTCGCGCCGAACCCTCCGGCAGCGATTCAACGCGGCGAGAAAGCCGCGTCGAACCCTCCGACAGCGATTCAACGCGGCGAGAAAGCCGCGTCGAACCCTCCGGCAGCGATTCAACGCGGCGAGAAAGCCGCGCCGAACCCTCCGGAAGCCATTCAGTACGGTCTGAAAATCGCACCGAGCACTCCGGCAAGGATTCAGTATGTACTGAAAGTCGCGTCGAGCCTTCCGGCAAAGATTCAGTACGGTCTGAAAGTCGCACCGAGCCTTCCGGCAAGGATTCAGTACAGTCTGAAAGTCGCGCCGAGCACTCCGACAACGATTCAGTACGGTCTGAAGGTCGCGCCGAGCACTCCGGCTGAAATTCAGTACGGTCTGAAAGCCGCACCAAACACGCCGGCCTTCCGCCGGAAGCGGACGCTTCCCGTATCCCGTATCCGGACTTCCCTGTGACGGCTTCCATCTGCTGACTGCTTTGCGTTGAGGGTGGATTTCAATACGTTTCCCTCACATGCTTCACGGTGACGGGTACCCTGTCAGCCGCCTTCAGCGCGGGCGAGGTGATCACGATCTCCCGTTTCTCTCCCGGCAGCAGGTCGATGAAGTTGTCGCTGAATCGCGCTCCCTGCACGGGGATTTCCACAAATACGTCTTTCGCCAGCTTCCTGCTCGAAAGCGTCACCCGATACTCCCCGTCGCGATACCGTACGGTGGATTTCACTTCCGTTTCCGGCAACGCCAGTTTGTTGGGCCAGTGGAAGAAGTAGTCTTTGGTCGAGACAACCGCTCCTTTGCTGTCGCTCAGGGTGGCGTGAATCACCGTACGCGCCTTCCCGGCATCGTCTGTCAGTGCCGACGCGTCGAACGTCCTGACGATGCGGCTGGCATTGGCGGGGGCGCTGACGCGTTCGCGGAACTCTTTCCGCCGACCGGTCTCGAAGTCAATCACCTGCACCGTCAGCCACAGGTTTTCGCGGTCTTCCAGGTAGTCGGACATCGTATAGTAATTCAGCTTCCCGTCCCTGTACTCGACGCCCAGGGCGAGCGGTGCCAGCACATCCCTCATGCGATAATGCTGCGCCTTCCAGTTGTTGTGATAGTCGATGCTCGACCACGATACGACGGGCCAGTCGTCGTTGATCTGCCAGTAGAACGATCCCATGCAGTAGGGTCTTCCGCGCCGCATGGCTTCTACCGACTCTTCCATGCCGTTGCCCTGCATCACGAGGCCGATGTAGACGAAATCCTCGAAGTTGCGCGGCGTCGGGTAATACATCTCCATATATTTTTTGATCAGGGAATTGCCGGTGGATGCCTTCTGATGTACGGTCATCACCTCGCTCTCGAGGCTCCACTGCTCCTCGGGGGCAAACGAGCGGATGGTCTTCATCTCGGGAAATGACTGAAAGCCAAATTCGCTGGCAAAGCGCGGCAGGCGTTCGGCCATCCCCTCAAACGGCAGGTGACCGTACCACAGTCCCCAGTCGTGCGCGTCGCTCGCCGCGAACTTCTCGGGATTGCCCCAGTTGGAGTCATAGGGCGATCCGTGGATGTAGCTGCGTGTGCCGTCAAACTGATCTACCAGCGAGGGGAGCAGCGTGCGAAACGTTTTGTCGTATCCCTCAAACCAGGCGTCCATCACCTCCGTCGGATACTCCTTCTGCCAGCCCCAGTGACGGAGACCCTCTTCCACCTCGTTGTTGCCGCACCAGAACGCCAGCGAGGCGTGGTTGCGCAGGCGTTTGATGTTGCAGATCACCTCCTCGCGCACGTTTGCCAGAAAGATGTCGTCCGAGGGGTAGGGCACGCACCCGAAGATGAAGTCCTGCCATACCAGGATTCCCTTCTCGTCGGCCAGGCGATAGAACTCCTCGTTCTCATAAATGCCGCCGCCCCACACGCGTACAAAGTTCATGTTAGCCGACGTGATGTTGTCGAACAGCCGTTCGTAATAACCGGCGTCCTGCTGCGTCGTGAAAATCTCTCCGGGAATATAGTTGGCGCCTTTGGCAAAGACGGGGATGCCGTTCACCTCGAAGCCGAACGAGCGTCCATGTGCATCCTCCTCCTGCACCAGGCGGACGGATCGCAGTCCGGTTCTGACCGTTTTTTCGGCCAGCACCCGGTTGCCTGCCGCAACCTTCACCCTGAAGTCATACAGATGCTGCCTGCCCCAGTGCACAGGCATCCAGCGCTGTGGCCGGTCGACGGTCAGCGGAATGGAGACGCTGTTGTCACCCGGTTGCAGCGTCACGCTCTTCGATACCTGACCCCCGGCGCTGCCGTTCAGGCCATATTCCACGGTGACGACGGCCTGTTGCGGCGCGTCTGCCAGCGAACGGATCTCTATCTGATTGTCGATTTCGGCCGACAGTTCCGTCACCGAAGTCTGCTTCACGTAATAATCCTCGATGCGGGCATCGTTGCAGAAACTCAGCGAAACCGGTTTCCAGATACCCATCTGCACGATCCGTATCCCCCAGTCCCATCCAAAGTGATAGGGAGCCTTGCGGTTATAGACGCTCAGCTTCTCGTCCCGGTGATCGTTCCCCGCCGGATAATCATATCCCAGCGTCTCCCGGGCCGGCATCATCTGCTGCACCGGCGAATGGAAGCGGATATAGAGATGATTCTCGCCCACCTTCAGCAGCGGCTTCACCGGCACCCGATAGCTGATAAACATGTTTTCGGCACGCAGGATGCGCGCACCGTTCAGAAACACGTCGGCATGGGTGTCCAGCCCCTCGAAGAGGAGTTGCGCGTCGGCATACTCCAGCTGAGCGGCCGTCACGGCGAATGTCTTCCTGAAGTCCCAGTTCACATCCTCCACCCACTGCACCTTCTCCTCGTTGCTGCCATAAAAGGGGTCGGGCAACACCCCGTGTCGCACCAGGTCGCGCTGCACAGATCCCGGCACCTCGGCGGCATACCACTGCCCCTCATTCATTTGCGAAAATTCCCAGCCCTCGTTCAGCCGGAGCGTCTCGCCCTCCTGCGCCGGCAAAACCGACGCCATGGCGAGAAGAAAAAACAGAAAAGATATAAGTTTTTGCATATACATAATGATTGAATTAGTGTGATTATAACGATGGCCACGCGGCGGATCCGGCGTACCGGCATCCGTTCGGGAGACATCTTTATCCCGCAAATATAAGAAATCCTTCCCGAACTTTTGACCGCCCCTCACCCGATGTTCGGCAGAAAGCTATAAATTTGCGGAACAAAAGTTGACTGAAATATAGAAGGAATGAACCTGCCTGTTTTCACGGATCCCCCCCCGCACCTCCCCCTGTGGAGGAAGCTCTACCGCTTTTTCCGGCAGGAGTGGGACATCCCCCGCGTCACCGCCCTGAAGGCGCTGCTGCGCAGCGCCCCGTGCGGAGCGGGAGAGGCGCCGGACGACGGAGCGACAGATCGCCCCGAAGCGGCGTTGCGGACAGCCCTCACGCTTGTCGACGAAATCGGACTCAAACAGCCGGCCGTCTGCGCCTCCCTGCTGTCACAGCTTCCGTCGTCCGTCGCCCCTCCGCCCGACGAAGTCCGTCGTCTCTTCGGAAGCGAAACGGCGAACATCCTCCGCGGACTGAGAAGCGTCAGCCGTTTCGGTGACAAACCTGCCGCCGCCGCTGCCGCCGAAAATCACATCCGCCTCCTGCTTTCCGAAGCGGGAGATCTCCGCGTAATCTTCATCCTCATTGCCCGCCGGCTGCAGCAGATGCGTGACGCGAAAGACGATCTTCCCGTCCGCCGGGCTGCTCTCGCGGAAGAGTCCGCCAGCCTGTACGCCCCCCTCGCACACCGGCTGGGACTCTATACCGTCAAGTCCGAACTCGAAGACCTCTCCCTCAAATATACCGACCGCGCCCGGTATGACTTCATCGCCCGCAAGCTGAACGAGACCAAGCGCTCGCGTGACCGCTACATCAGCGAATTTATCGCGCCCGTGAAGGAGCGCCTCGACAAAGCGGGCCTGAAGTGCGACATCAAGGGACGTACCAAATCCATCCACTCCATCCGCAACAAGCTGGCGAAACAGCAGATTGAGTTCGAAAATATCTACGACCTGTTTGCCATCCGCATCATCCTCGACGCGCCGCCCGACCGCGAAAAGGCCCTTTGCTGGCAAACCTACTCCATCGTCACAGACATGTATCAGCCCAATCCGGCACGCCTCAAGGACTGGCTTTCCATCCCCAAGAGCAACGGTTATGAATCGCTTCACACCACCGTGCTGGGGCCGGGCGCAAGGTGGGTGGAAGTGCAGATCCGCACGAAGCGGATGGACGAGGTGGCCGAACGTGGCCTGGCTGCGCACTGGAAGTATAAGGGCGTGAAGCCCGAGGCGGCGCTTGACGCCTGGCTGAGTTCGCTGCGCGCCCCGTCCGTGGCCGGCGGTGACGATGCCGTGCGTCCGTCGTCCGCCTTCAGGCTCGACCTCTATGGCGAAGAAATATTTGTCTTCACCCCCGGCGGCGACCTCTTCCGGCTTCCGCGCGGAGCGACCGTCCTCGACTTCGCCTTTGCCATCCACTCTACCCTGGGGACAACCTGCGTGTCGGCAACGGTCAACGGGACGAACGTCCCCATCCGTCACATCCTCAAGAGCGGCGATCAGGTCAAGATCAACACCTCCTCTCACCAGACGCCGAAGCAGGACTGGTTAAGCTTCGCCGTAACCTCGAAGGCGCGTACAAAAATCCGTCAGTTGCTGAAGGAGGAGGCCGGAAAGCAGGTGGAGATTGCCCGTGAAACGCTCTTTCGCCGGATGAGGAACCGGAAGATCGAACTGGACGAATCGCGTCTGATGCAGCTTATCAAAAAGCTTAAGTACAAAACCGTCACCGATTTCTACGTCGACATGGCGGCCGGAAAGATGGATGTAAACTGGGTGATAGACCGCTATCTGGAGGGTCGCGAAGCTGAAAGTCATGCTGTGGCCGGCGCCGGCGAGTTCACGCTGAAAACGCCTCCGTCCGGCGCTTTCGGCGCCGACGAGCTGATCATCGACCGCAACCTCACCGGCATAGACTATACGCCGGCAAAGTGCTGCAATCCGATTTTCGGCGACAATATCTTCGGTTTCGTCTCCTCCCGCGGGATCAAGATCCATCGCACCGGCTGCCCCAATGCGCATGACCTGTTCACCCGATACGGTTACCGGATACTGAAGGCGCGCTGGTCGGGCAAAACGGGTGCTTCTCTCTATACCATCATACTGCGGGTGACGGGAAATGACCGGATCAATATCATCTCCAGTCTGATGTCCATCATCTCGAAGGAGGCGGGCGTACAGATGCGTTCCGTCACCATCGATTCCAGCGACGGACTTTTTCAGGGAAACATTGCCGTGATGCTGGGCGATACCTCCATACTCGACCGTTTGATGAAGAAGCTGCGCGCGGTGAAGGGTATAAAATCCGTTTCGCGGCTGAACTGATCCTCTTCGCGGGTGTGCCGGTTTATATACGTCCTTCCTTTATCAGGATTAGCGGCTTGGGCCGGAAGGCTAAAAAAAAGTCCCCCGTCACGCGGGGGACCCGTCCGGCGAGGTGGGTGTACCGTCACCCTCCTCAGCCTTCACATCATGTGCTAAACTGTAATTCTGTTGCCTGAGACCGTCACGGCATCGGTCCGATCTCCCTTATATCTTCGAGCGGTGGAAGCGAAATCAGCAGCTTCTGTATGTAATCCTTCCTGAAATCCTCCGGACGAAGGATGCGATCTCTGTATTTAATGAGGTCGATGTCGATGATCACCCTGCCCAGGAACTTGTCTCTCGGGGAACGCCCTACGGCATGTTCGGTCTGTTTGATCTTCTCCAGCACCTCGTTCTGCGACATCTCCGTTTCCGCCTTGGCCAGCACATTCCGATAGAGGAAGGCAATCTTGCTGTCCTCCGGTTCGGTCAGGACGGCTTCGCTGAAAACGATACAGGGAAAGAGAAACGCCAACATTCTCTTAGCCTTGTCGATATTGGTTCTGGCAAATGTATTTGATCCTATGCTTAGTATAATTGTGCTCATACCGATAAATTGAGGTACAAATATAGACATTTTAAATGAAAATGAATATCGAGCGGCAAAATCTATTACCTTTGCCGTATTAAACCTTGTGAAAAATGAGAAATTTTCAAACACTCCTGTTTCTGTTCATCCTGCTTTCCCTGTCCGATCTCCCGGCGCAGGAGACCAAACCTGTGATCTACCGGATCAACATCCGGGAAAGTATCGGCAGCAATACGTGGATATACCTGCAAAACGGCCTGCACGAAGCGACCGGAAAAGACGCCACCGCCGTGCTTCTGCACATGAATACCTACGGGGGCGGTGTGACGGAGGCCGATTCCATGCGGACGGCCATTCTCAACGCCCCCCTTCCGGTATACGTCTTTATTGACAATAACGCCGCTTCGGCGGGCGCCCTTATTTCGATCGCCTGCGACAGTATATTTATGCGCAGCAGCGGTTCCATCGGCGCGGCCACGGTGGTGGAGGGTGGAAGCGGCGAAAGGGCGTCTGACAAGTACCAGTCTTACATGCGAGCGATCATGCGCGCCACGGCAGAGAGTCACGGCAAGGTGACGTCGGTGCACGCGGGGGATACCCTCTCGAAGTGGCGGCGTGACCCGTCGATTGCCGAAGCGATGGTGGACGAGCGGATAGTGGTACGCGGCTTTGCCGACTCCACGCAGATACTCACCCTGACGGCTGCCCAGGCGGTGGAACTGGGTTACTGTGACGGCATTGCGGAGAGTGTGCACGAGGTGATTGTGTCGCACCTGGGCTTCGGCGACTATACGCTGGAAACCTACAATCCCTCTCTGTATGACAGGATCAAAGGCTTTCTCACCGGCGGAATCGTGCAGGCGCTGCTGATTATGCTTATTATAGGTGGAATTTACTTTGAATTGCAGTCGCCCGGCATCGGTTTCCCCACGGCGGCGGCTGTCACGGCGGCCATCCTCTACTTCACGCCGCTCTATCTGACCGGATACGCTCAGAGCTGGGAAGTGCTGCTGTTTGTACTGGGTCTTATTTTTATTGTTTTTGAAATATTTGTCATTCCCGGCTTCGGGGTCACCGGCATACTGGGCATACTCTGTATCATTTCGGCGCTGGTGCTTGCCCTGATCGGCAATATACGGTTCAATTTCGACGGATTGCCCGTCACAGAGGTATTCCGTTCGCTGATGGTTGTGCTGGGGGGTACGGGGATGGGTGTAGCCCTTATCATATACCTGTCGGGGCGGATCGGCAAACCGGGATTTCTGCAATTCGCAGCTCTCCGGGCCGATCAGGAGGGATACGTCTCCGTATCGACGGCACCGGTCTCTCTGGTCGGCAGGACGGGGGTGGCGGCGACAGACCTTCATCCTTCGGGGATGGTCTGCGTGGACGGTGATTTTTATGACGCCAACTCTCTGAGGGGTTTTATTGATAAGGGCTCCGAGGTGGTGGTGATGCGGTATGAGAACTTCCAGCTGTATGTGACCGTGAAAGGCCGTCAGGTGCCGGTGTAATAAAAACCTGTACTAAAAAGCCGTGCCCTGTTTATGAGGGTACAGTAAAGCCGAAAAGAGGTCAAAGAATGGTCTGTATTTGCACAGGGAGCAGATAACAAATGACGGAAGCCGTTTAATTGACCGGTAAAACGGTATGTGAATGGTGCGGAGAGAATCGAAATCGCGGGAAATCATAAGGCTTTTGCAAACGGTGAGTGTGTGACGGAACCTTAAACGATGCATCACTCTTTCGTTTTGAATGGGATAATTTTCAAGGAAATACAGTATCGTACGCGAGCACTGACCGTTGAAGAGGATGATACGCTGTCTGTTTGTCTTCGAGTGGGTGATGGATTCGTCGAGCACCCGGTAAACGCCGGTGACATCCGGCAAAAATCTTATTCCGGAAATGATTGTCATTCTTAAAAAGAGCGCCCAGTCTCCGGTGAAATATTTCCCGGGGTCTAATTTTTCGCAAAAAGTGTCGTCGATGATACGCCGCAGCTCTTTGCGGTAACAGACGGTGAGGGTGACCATATCGACGGTTTTGCGGATACGCCTGTTCCAAACGATCAACGACTCATAGGTTATATCTGCCGGTTTGAGGTACTCCCGGTTTTTGAATACGTTTTTCGCTTGATAATATTTGCGGGCGCCGGTACAGACAAGTCCGTATTCCGGATGGTTTTCCAGAAAATCTACCTGCTTTTGCAATTTCAGGGGATCTGTCCAGTAGTCGTCGCCTTCGCAATAGGCAATGTATTTGCCGACGGCTCTGTCGGAATTGATCCGCCCGGGATTGATTCCCTGCGTATACTGGTTCTTCGTCTGACATATCGGTTTGATAAGACCGGGGTATTTCCGTTCGTATTCCCGGATAATATCGGGTGTTCCGTCGGTCGAGGCGTCGTCGTGAATCAGGATTTCAAAATTAAAATTCGTCTTTTG
>JAIRSV010000041.1 GCA_031255275.1 Proteiniphilum sp. | reverse complement strand
TTACACCCTCTGGGAAAATACACTTGCGAACACGCTTGTTTAACCATATAAATTTGTATTTTTGAGGCTTTTTAATAGCTTGCACGCAAGTGCGCGCTGCTCATGCAGGGCGCACACATGCCGTCGCTACGCGACGGCCATTACATTTTTCACTTCTCCACATCATCACATTGACACATTAAATTTATCGCTCCAAAAACTCTTTTTTTACAGAAAATAACTGTTTTTTAAACAGATAGCAGGATTCCCGGCTCATAGCTTCCGGCCGAAAAAACCTGCTATCAAAATATAATTCACATCAATTTATCCATCTCTTATTATTATTGTCGTACACCTTGGGTACTCCACCTGACAGTCCCTTATCGTTTTCCAATATGATACCCACGTATACATATCCGTCGGAATTTATCCACATCCCGTAACTAAATGATGCGGAAGTTGCCGTACCGGAAAGGGTTTCCAGATCTACATATTGCCCGCTTTGAGGATTTCTGACTCTTAAGTATGCTTTTGTTGGTTTTCCGCAGCCTGTCCCCGTTGACACTGTCCATCTAAGTGTCATGGTTGCTCCACTGACGGTACAGTTACCATAAGTCACAGGGCATGGAGAAACATCATTGGCTTTATATTCAACGGAAGCATAATTGCTATAGTCACTTTCTCCGGTGCTGTTTACTGCTTTTACTTTATAATAAGAGGTTCCTTCACGCGGATTGCCATCTACCAGTACATTGACAGATGAAGTGCCGATCTGAGAGTAAGACCCGGAAGCCGAAGTACTTCGGTAAACCTTATAAGTAGTCGCATTAGAAACAATATTCCACCTGATAGCTATCATTGGGATAAGAGCATCTCCCTCATTAGAGACAGTTACGCCAGTTGGAGCAGTGGGTTTTTTCTCCTCATTTCCTCCTGCCGATGAGTACTCACACAACACATAATTGCTCATATTACTTTCTTTTCCGCTACTGTTTAGAGCTGTCACCTTATAATAATTATAACCGTTTAACGGAGAATTATCATTTGTATTATTGGCATTGCTCGTTCCTATTACAGAATAAGAACCGGACGACGAAGAACTGCGATATACTCTATAAAAAGAGGCTCCGGGAACGCTGTTCCACGATAAGGATATCTGATTTTCGTTCTTAGTGGCGCTCAATCCTGTGGGTATCGGTAAATCATCTCCGCCGGTATTTACTCCGCCGGCTTGAGATATATTAAAAGAAGCAGAAGATGAACCCGAAGAGTAAATGGATCCAGACAGATTACGTTGACTCGTAGAACTGTTTTCATCGACAGTTATTACAAAATATCCATCACCGTTACCTGAGTTAGGAGAAATACTGCACCATCCTCCACCGCTATAGGATAAATTCCACCAGGAGGCATTAGTATATACATACACTGTTTCGGATCCTCCTTCCGATCCGAAATGGATGCTTCGAGAAGATAATTCAAAATTCACATTTTCTTCTTTTGTACCATCACTGCATGCGGTCATTCCGACAACTAAAAAAAGCAATGCTGATAATAATAATCGATTTTGTTTCATTATTTTTTTATTTGTGCTTAATATTCATTAAGCGGTTAATATATTCTGTATCAAACATTATTTGTCCTTTTATCAGTTGTGATATACGCACATAAAAAAAGCGCGGACAATACTTTCATTATCTGTTCATGAGGTCTTCAACTACCTTTCCACCAAATAACTGAGTAAAGCCCACGCCTAAAGCGTGAGCATTTTCGCTCTATTCCCGGTGGAAGTGAAATTGTTGAAGTTTCATGAACCGGAATAAAAAGCTAAACGCTTTTTCCAAAATCCTAAAATGCGCGTATTACTGCGCTTTAATTTATATCATAGGCCAATAATTTATTTATTATTTAGTGAGTACAAATGTAAAAATATTTTCCGATACAAACGAAAAAGTTTGATTTTTTCGGTTGTGAAAACGAGCCCCTTTGGAGATACTTCTTTACGAAATGAATTTAAATCGGAACTACATATCAGGAATAGCCATAATAACTCTGCCGCGCAGGAGAGACGGTCTTCCTCATATCGACCATATTTCGGGAAGTATCCCCGCGTCTTCCGGATCCGGATCCAAGACTTCCGGATCCGGATCCGCGCTCTCCGTTGCCGGCTCCGCGTCTCCGCAACAGCAGAGAAGGAACTGCAATTGAATAAGTGGAAAGTTCTTTTTCGCTCGTCGGGGCGGGTGCTCCCGCCCCTTGCCGCTCGGGCGTTCCCCGAGCTAGTTGTTTTTGGCGCTCTTCTTCTCCACTTCTTCATAACCACTGCGCCGGAACGGCGCTCCTCCGACATCGGCCGGAGAGCCGCCCCCCTCTGCCGGCATAAAAAAAGCTGCCCCGTTAGAGGCAGCTTCATCATTCCGGCGCGAATTCTACGAGCGGCGGATGAGGCGCAACCGGCTCACATGAGTCGTACTGTTGGCAATCCTCTTTCTCAGCAGCATAAGAAAACGCTTGCTGGGATTACTCTTTAAATAAGATTCGATGTGACGGGCACGTTTTTCCTCCAGAATCTGATTGATCTCTATGAGGATCCCCGACTCTTCCACATCACCAAATTCGTCGTTGATGGCCGTGCCGAAAAAGCGCATGGTAGGCGACAAACTCATATAAGCATTGATCAGCGGCGGGATATTATAGCCAAGCGCACGCACCTCCCGATTCAGAATCCTGTAATCCTCCCCGAACTTTTTCCCGGTAAAAAGCCCGTTCATCCGGTTGACATCCGTACCCGTCAGGAGCGGATCGATCGGAGTCACCAGCTTCTGTTCATCGGGAAAATGCTTGTTCAGAAAATAAAGAATCATATTCCTCGCATCCTTGTTATAAGTACCATACATAGTCACCTTCCCGAAAAAGTACCTGATTCCGGGATCAATGACAGTCAGGGCACCCAGCCCGTCCCACAGGTTATCAAGCGCGAAGATCCCCTTTCGGCCCTGAAGCGTGGACTGGTACTCGAGCGATACGAACGAGCGACCCAGTTCCACCGTATACGGCAAGTATTCCGATATGAATTGCTGCGAAAAATTGTAGAGATGTGCGGTAGCAAGTATCGGCCTGTCCTCTTCGTCAAACTCCACGTCCGAACCGCATATGAAGCGGTAACCACCCAGAATCTCCTCATTTTCGGGATCCCACACAATCAACTGGCGATAGGGAACCTCCATCGTGTCATACTGATCAATGTCAGCCTCCAGCCCCGTACCCCCGCCATAGTAGCGGAAAGCAATCTCGCGCAACCGTCCCACCTCCCTCATCAGGCCGGGAGAATCGTGCGCAGTAAACACATAAATTTCGTTATTCGCCTTGTTGGTTATCCTGACCCTCTTCTGAACGGTCAGTTCACTTTTTATCAAATTCTTGTCCACAGGCTCTATGATCTTCTTCATATAATTTCTTTTTTATTATTTCACGGACTGTTATTGCGCCATACGGTAAACCGCCTCCCTTACAAACTGCGCCCACCCGGCCGGCGTCTTCGACTTGTCAAACGTTTGCCGGGAAATGGGCTTACCGAAAGTCACGGTAAACGACCGGTTACTGTTCCCAAACATCTCGCCCGGCAGCCAGATCAGCTCGATATTGAATTTTATACCGGACGCCTTGCGAAGATTCGCAAAGTTGTAGAAGAAATCGGAATTTTTACCTGTAAAATGTACCGGGATAATATCCCTCTCGTATTCAACGGCCTTCACGATAAAGTTTTTCATCCATTCCGGATCCCTAATTTCCCTCCCCCGCTTTCTGGAACACAACCCTGCAGGGAAAGTAATCATCTGCTTGTCGGAAGCATACGCCTCATTGATAGCCCTCGCCGAATCCCTGGCCTGCGAACCGTATTTGTTGATGGGAACAAAGATAGGTTTCAGCGGATCAATATAGTAGAGAACATCATTCACAAGATATTGAATATTCCCGTCGTATTTTTCACCCAGGATCGCAGAGAGACAAATACCGTCAAGTCCGCCCAGCGGATGATTGGAAGCAAAGATAAACCTGCCCTCGCCGGGAATATTCTCCTCCCCCCGGGTTTGCAGCGTGATGTTAAACTCCCTGTCGACAAGCGCGCGCATAAAAGCCACCCCTTCAAGCCCCCGGTTCCGCTCCAGAATACCGTTAATATCATCCTGACGTATGGTACGCCTGAGATAGCTGATCAAAAATTTCGGAATTTTATGATAGAGTTTGGGCGACTTGTCTCTTAAAATACAGTCAATGTCGACCCGGAATGTATTGTGTTCCATTGCATCGTACCCCCTTTCTAATTTTGCGCAAATATACAAAAATACTTGATAAAAGACGGTAATCCGGAAAAAAATATTCCATTCAGGCACAACTGAGCGAAAATCCGGATATGTCCGTATAAAATTTCCAGCCGCTGCATCCCTGTCGAATCACCGGTAATCGAAGCCCTGTACCGTGATAAAAGAGATGTTGATAACTTTTTTGTAAATTTTCGTGTGGAAATGTGGGGGAAAGTGGATTATTTTGTATTTTTACCGCGTTTAAATGTTACAGTTTCTGGGAAATATGGAAGCCAAAGCCGATGCAAAAGGCAGGATTTTTGTACCGGCCATCTTTCGCAAGCGTTTGCAAAGCGCCGGCGAAGAGTTTCTTGTACTTCGCAAGGACATTTTTCAGGAATGTCTGGTGCTCTATCCCGGAAGCGTGTGGGAGAAAGAGATCGAAACGCTTCGCGGCAGGCTGAACAAGTGGAATAAGGAACAGCAGCAGATTTTCCGCCAGTATGTGCTGGACGCCGAAAGGCTCGAGATGGATGCAAACGGGCGGATACTTATACCGAAACGTTATCTGCAAATGGTTTCCATTGAAACAGATGTTCGTTTTCTCGGCGTAGACGAAACCATAGAAGTCTGGGCGAAAGAAAAGCTGGAAAAACCGCTGATAGATCCCGACGAGTTTTCCTCAAAAATACAGCAACTAATGGAGTAAGGAGAGATATGGCATCACAGGACAATCGAAACGAAACAGCATATCACACGCCGGCGTTATTATATGAGAGCGTCGACGGACTCAATATCAGTCCCTGCGGAGTATATGTCGACGTCACATTCGGCGGCGGCGGTCACTCCCGTGAAATACTGAACCGCCTGGGCGAAGAGGGCCGGCTCATCGCTTTCGACCAGGATGAAGATGCCGCCGGAAATACTTTCGCCGATCCCCGCTTCACATTTGTACACAGTAATTTTCGCTTCCTGAAGAATTTTCTTCGATATTACGGCATAGAAGCGACAGATGGCATTCTGGCCGACCTGGGTGTATCATCGCATCATTTTGACATTTCCGAACGCGGTTTCTCGTTTCGTCTCCCGGGAGAGCTGGATATGCGGATGAATCGTCATGCGCAGAAAAGGGCAGCTGACATCCTCAACGAGTACGAAGAAGGCAAACTCTCGGAGCTTTTCCTTCAGTATGGCGAGTTGAAAAATGCACGGCAGATATCTTCAGCCATAGTACGCTACCGGCAAGCCGGGCGAATCGGGGAGACCGGCGATCTGCTGGCAATTCTGGAACCCTTTACCCGCAGAGAAAAAGAGAAAAAGATACTGGCGCAAGCCTTTCAGGCGCTTCGTATTGAAGTGAACGGCGAGATAGACGCGCTGAAGGAAATGCTCCGGCAGGCCCTGCAACTGCTGAAGCCGGGCGGACGTCTCAGCGTGATTTCGTATCATTCGCTGGAAGACCGTCCGGTGAAGAATTTTTTCAGGACAGGCAATTTTGAAGGAACACCGGCGAAGGATTTCTACGGAAACGTAGAGACACCTTTCACAGCGGTCAACCGTAAAGTAATCATTCCGTCGGAAGAGGAACAGCAGCGCAATCCGCGTTCGAGGAGCGCCAGGCTGCGCATAGCAGAGAAAAAATATGAAATTTAAGATTGATAATATACGTAAATCATTTGTCCGTGTTTTTGGCGGAGGCGTCTTCACAGAAGACTTCTTCCTCAAAAACATGCGGTTTCTTATAGCTATCGTGCTGGTGATGTTTCTGTTTATCAGTCACCGATACAAAGTACTCCAGCAGATGGCCGAGATCGAGAGGTTACAGCGGGAACTCAGAGACATAAGGTATGAATCACTCACCATCTCTTCGAGCCTTATCGAGGCGAGCAGGCAGGGCGAGATTGAGCGGCGTATCGAAGCGGCCGGCCTGGATCTGAAAGTGACAAACGAACCGGTCTATTATATAGACAAATAGATAAATAAACAACCGTCATACAGAAAATGAAGAAACAGAATAACAAACGGGCCATTTTGGGCAGATACGGGTTTATAGTAGCCTTGTTAATGCTGTTTGCCGTGATGGTCGTTTTTTCTGCCGGTAAGATCGTGTTTACTGCAGAAGGGAAAAAATGGCGCGAGATAGGTAAAAAGGAAACCGTGATCAGGGATCGTGTGATCCTGCCCAAAAGAGGTAATATTTATACTTATGACGGCAAGCTGCTGGCTACTACGGAGCCACTCTACAGTATATATATGGATTTTTGGGCAAACGGTATGCAGAAAGATACACTCGTCAAATATGTAGATGAGCTGTCGGGCGCGCTGGCTAAAAAGTTTCCCGACAAAACCGCATCCCGGTATAAGAATATGATCATGAACGGCTGGGAGATGCGTGAAAAAGAAGAAAACCGGATACGGGAAAATAAGGAGAAGGGGATTGACAAAAAGGTACAAATCCGTTCCCGTCACGTGAAGATACTGCACAACGATATTTCTTATCTTGATTTGAAGGAGATCCGTACCTTCCCGTTCTGGAATCAGCGTTCCAACCGCAGCGGGCTGGTCGCCGAAGAACGGAATGCCCGTAAAAAACCTTTCGGCAATCTGGCAGGCCGTACGGTCGGCAACGTATACAGGGATCTCGACAGGGGCGGTTCCAGCGGTCTCGAATTGAAGTATGACTCTCTGCTCAGAGGTGTTCCCGGCGTGAAATTTCGTCAAAAGATACAGGGCCGATGGATGGATGTGGTGGAGAAGCCGGCGGAAGAGGGATGGGATATAGTCACCTCCATCGACGCCGTGATACAGGACATTAGCGAGAGATCCCTGCGTGAAAAACTGATAGAGACGGAAGCCGAATCGGGCACAGCCATTATCATGGAAGTGAAGAGTGGCGAGATAAAGGGAATTGTCAATCTGGATCGCTTGAGTAACGGGGATTATGCCGAAGGCAATCCCAACGCATTCTCCTATATGAACGAGCCGGGTTCCACCTTTAAAGCGGTGACTGCGATGGTGGCGCTCGACGACGGAGTTGTCGCTCCCACCGATTCGTTCTATGTGGGAACCGGCCTCTTCCAGTATAACGGGAGGCTGGTCAGAGACCATTACTGGCGCAGGGGACAAAACAGAGGTCACCTCACGTTGGCCGAAGGAATGGCCATCTCATCGAATATCGTAATGAGCAAAATCGTATTGAAAGGCTACGAAAACAACCCCGCACGATTTGTGGAAGGAATAGACCGTATCGGTTTGAGGAAACGGCTTACGTGGGACGTGCCGCTCGGCGGGATAGAGGGTACTTCGTCCATCCGCTTCCCCAACGACAAATCCAATTACTGGTCAAAGACTACCCTTCCCTGGATGTCGTTCGGGTACGAAACAAAAGTGCCTCCCATCTATATGTTGATGTTTTATAACGGGATCGCCAACGGTGGAAGAATGATAAAACCCTTTATCGCCAGACAGTTTCTCTATAAGGGGAAAGTGGCGGAGAATATTGAGGCTGAGGTGGTGAATCACAAGATGTGCAAGAAGCGTACTTTGGAGCAGGTACACCGGATGCTGCTGGATGTGATAGAGGATGGAACGGGCAAAGTAGTGGCTTCCGACTACTTCTCAATAGCCGGCAAGACCGGTACGGCGCAGATCGCTTCCGGAGGCAGTTATGGCGGGTATTTCGTTTCATTCTGCGGCTATTTTCCGGCAGAGGCGCCGATGTACACCATTTACGTGGGACTGAGAAAGCCAAAAGGAGACCCTTCGGGTGGAGGAATGGCCGGTATGGTCTTTAAGAATATAGCGGAACAGACCTATCTGAGGAAGGTGCGGCTGAATGTGGAGGACTGCAGGATAGACTCCGCATTGCACAAGCACCCTACGCTGAAAAACGGTAACTGGGATCGCGGCAAATCGCTGTTAAACGCGTTAAACTTTCCGGCGAAAGGCCCGGCGGAAGCATCCGACTGGGTGAAAATGAAGTATGAAAATACGGCTTACCACTCGGAGGCTGTTGCGCTGAACAGCGCCCTTGTTCCCGATGTACACGGGATGGGCGCCCGCGACGCAGTCTATCTGCTGGAGAAGTCGGGATTGAAAGTCAATCTGACCGGGGCGGGAAAGGTCGTATCCCAGTCGCTTTCGCCCGGACAGAAACTGGTAAAAGGCTCCACCATCGCCATTACAATGAAATAGGCTTGACGGGCCAATGTGATCGATATGCGAATTGAAAATAGACATAGTCAAATTCTGAAAATTAAAAATAGAATATGAACCTGAGTAGTTTGATTGAAGCTTGTGATGTTGTTGCTCTGCGCGGTAACAGAGAAGCGGAGGTGACGTCCATAACCTCCGATTCGCGCACGGTGAAGCCGGGTTCCCTCTTTATTGCGGTGGAGGGGATCTTTACCGACGGACATGCTTACATCGGTAAGGCGATAGAACAGGGCGCTGTGGCGGTGGTGTACGACAAACCGATGATCGAGGAATATTTTTCCCGCGTTACCTATGTACAGGTAAAACAGAGCGCGGTTGCGCTTGCACAGATAGCCTCGGCGTGGTATGGAAACCCGTCGTCGTTGCTGAAACTGGTGGGCGTTACCGGTACGAACGGAAAAACTACTGTCGCCACATTATTATATGATACGTTCCGTCACCAGGGTTATCCTGCCGGATTGCTCTCCACGGTGGCCAATTATGTGGACGGTGAACGCTATCCTACTACGCACACGACACTCGACCCGATTACCCTGAATGATTATCTGCGCAGGATGGTGGACGCCGGCTGCGAATATGCCTTTATGGAGGTGAGTTCTCACGCCATACACCAGAAACGCGTGCATGGCCTCCGGTTTGCCGGAGGGATTTTCACCAATCTCACCCAGGATCACCTCGATTATCACAGGAATATGCTGGAGTACCGCAACGTGAAGAAGGCTTTTTTTGACGACCTTCCGGCCGGCGCGTTCGCGCTGACCAATACCGACGACAAAAACGGCATGGTGATGCTTCAGAATACGAAAGCTTCGCAATACACCTGTTCGGTGAGGAGTATGGCCGATTTCAAAGCCCGCATTTTCGAGAAACACTTCGACGGCACCGGTATAGAGATAAACGGAAAAGAGCTTTTCGTGCAATTCGTAGGCGCCTTCAACGTCTATAACCTTCTGGCGGTGTATGGCGCCGGCATCCTTCTCGGACTCGATGAGGAGGAACTGCTCCGGACGCTTTCCCTGTTAAAGCCCGTAGCGGGACGATTCCAGACGCTCCGTTCGCCGCAAGACTATACGGTAATCGTCGATTATGCACATACTCCCGACGCCGTTTCCAATGTGCTGAATGCCATTGACGGGGTACTGAACGGAAAAGGAAGAATCATCACCGTGATAGGCTGCGGCGGTAACCGCGACAAAACCAAACGCCCGATTATGGCGCGTGAAGCGGTACAGTTAAGCGATAGAGCGGTTTTCACCTCCGATAACCCCCGCTTTGAGGAACCGGAGGAGATCCTCCGGGATATGCTCGACGGACTTACGGAAGAACAGAAAAGCAATACGCTTACCGTCTCCGACCGCCGGGAAGCGATCAAAACCGCCTGTGCGCTGGCAAGACCGGGAGATGTGATCCTCATTGCCGGAAAAGGCCATGAGGATTATCAGGAAATAAAGGGCGTGAAACATCATTTCGATGATAAGGAGGAGGTAGAGAAGATTTTCAGTGAACAGAAGAAGTAAAAGTACATCAACAAATCAGCACATCCGAGAATGTTATATTATCTTTTTGAGTATTTAGACCGGCTTGATTTCCCCGGAGCGGGCATGTTTCAGTTCGTGATGTTCCGTTCCGCGATGGCAGCCCTCTTTTCCCTGCTGATCGGAATCTTTGCAGGAAAGAAAATCATCTGCGGGCTGCAGCGGAGGCAGATCGGAGAGACCATCCGCAACCTCGACCTGGAGGGACAATACAGCAAACGGGGTACACCCACCATGGGAGGGATTATTGTGATCGTATCCATCCTGGTCTCCACGCTGCTTTTCGGGAAACTGGAGAATATCTATATTATCCTGATGCTTGTCAGCACCGTCTGGCTGGGCACGCTGGGATTCGCCGACGATTACATCAAAGTATTCAGAAAGGACAAGGGGGGCGTGAAAGGGAAATTCAAAATCGTGGCACAGGTGGGACTGGGACTGATCGTCGGACTCACCATCTACTTCAGCTCCGAGATAGTGGTGCGGGAAAATACCGAAGTCCGTGTAAATAACGTCATCGAAGAAGTCACCTATCATCACGAAGATGTGAAGAGCACCAACACCACCATTCCGTTTGTGAAGAACAATAACTTCGATTACAGAAAGATCGTCGGCTGGATGGGTGACGCTGCCGATACGGCGGTATGGATTGTCTTTATCCTGGTGGTTATCTTTATTGTGACGGCCGTTTCAAACGGCGCCAACCTGACGGACGGACTGGACGGACTGACCTCCGGCTCTTCGGCCATCATCGGGGTGGCGCTGGGTATCCTTGCCTATGTTTCGGGACGCGTCGACTATGCCTCCTATCTGAATATCATGTATATCCCGGGAGGGGACGAACTGATGGTATTTGCTTCCTCATTCGTGGGAGCCTGCGTGGGATTTCTCTGGTATAATGCCTATCCGGCGCAGGTGTTCATGGGCGACACGGGCAGCCTCACCATGGGGGGGATAATCGGCGTTTTTGCCGTACTGATCCACAAGGAGCTGCTGCTGCCTGTCCTCTGCGGAGTGTTCTTCGTGGAAGCCTTGTCGGTCATTGCACAGGTGGCCTACTTTAAGTTTACGAAGAAAAAATACGGAAAGGGTAAGCGTATCTTCAAGATGACCCCCCTGCATCATCATTACCAGAAACCGGGCGACGGAAGTATCGACGCCCTTATCCGGAAGCCTCTTGTCCCTTTGACCGAACCGAAGATCGTAAGCCGCTTCTGGCTGGTGGGGATGATCCTGGCCGTACTGGCTCTGGCCACACTCAAAATGCGCTGACAGAGGTTGATTCCCTAAAGATGAATGATATGGAAATGACGGATAACAAACTGATGGTGATTCTGGGAGGCGGCGAAAGCGGCACAGGCTCCGCCATACTCGCCCGGAAGAAAGGCTTCCGCGTATTTCTCTCCGACAGCGGCGCGCTGAGCGACGCGTACCGGGAGACGCTGAAGGCGTACGGGATCGACTTCGAAGAGAACGGACATACGGAGGAGACTGTGCTGCAGGCCGCCGAGATTGTGAAGAGTCCCGGTATCCCCGACAGTGTCCCCATCGTGCGGAAGGCACGGGCGAAAGGTATTCCCGTGATCTCGGAAATTGAGTTCGCCGGAAGGTACACCGACGCAAAGGTGATCTGCGTCACCGGGAGCAACGGCAAGACGACCACGGCCAGTCTGATCTGTCACATTCTGCGGTCTGCGGGGTTGAACGTGGGGCTGGGCGGCAACATCGGAAAGAGTTTCGCCCGTCAGGTGGCGGAGGAGCCCCGCGACTGTTATGTGCTCGAACTGAGCAGTTTTCAACTGGAAGGGGTCTACGACTTCAAAGCCGACATAGCCGTACTCCTGAACATTACCCCCGATCACCTGGATCGTTACGATCATAACATGCAACAATACGTAAACGCTAAAATGCGGATTATCCGGAATCAGGAAACGGAAGACGCCCTCATTTACCGGATAGATGATCCGCTGGTGACGAAAGAGATCGAAAAACTGAAACCGGCTGCCGTTCACTACCCCTTCGGAGAGAAGAAGAACGACTCTGCGGCCGCCTATACCGAGAACGGAAAACTGTATATTCACATGAAAGAGAATGTATTTGATATGGAACTGGAACTGCTCGCGCTCGAAGGGATGCACAACGTCTATAATTCGCTGGCGTCGGGTATTGTGGCCAAACTGATGGACATCAGCGACGAACAGCTGCGCGACTCGCTGGCCGACTTCAAAGGAGTGCCGCACCGGCTCGAGAAGGTCGCGACCGTGCGCGGAGTGCAGTACATCAACGACTCGAAGGCCACCAACGTCAACTCCTGCTGGTATGCCCTGCAGTGCATGCGTGCGAAAACCGTACTCCTCCTCGGAGGGGTGGACAAGGGAAACGATTACGCCGAAATCGAAGAACTGATACGCCGCAAAGTAAGAGCGCTGGTCTTTCTGGGAAAGGACAACAGCCGGTTACACGCCTTCTTCGACGGGAAGGTCGCCGAGATCCGCGACGCCGCCTCCATGAAGGAGGCCGTGAAGGTCGCCCATCGACTGGCCCGAAAGGGAGATACCGTCCTGCTTTCGCCCTGCTGCGCCAGCTTCGACCTGTTCAAAAACTACGAAGACCGCGGCGACCAGTTCCGGGAGTGCGTGAGAAGATTATAAGCAGCGTGCCCGGCACGCACATCCATCAACCAATGAACGAATCAATGAAGCAATCGAATCGTATGCACCACGACAGCAACCCGACAGCCGGTCAGCCCGCCGGCGGGCCGACGGAATCAACCACACCGTCAGGCCGCTTCTGGCGAAAGGTATTCAAGGGCGACAAAGTGATCTGGCTCACCTTTATCATCCTGTGTGTTATCTCGCTCGTGGAGATATTCAGCGCCACCAGCACCATCGTCTATCGCCAGCAGAACATGTGGAAGCCGATCCTGCGACATGCCATGTTCCTGACCGGAGGCGTGGGCGTGATCCTGCTCATTCACAACATCCCCTACCGCTACTTCTCCTCCCTGATATTCGTACTGCTCGGCGCCATCGTGCTGCTGATCCTGACACCCTTTATCGGCACCAGCATCAACGGCGCCGAACGCTGGATATACTTCATGGGCTTCACCGTCCAGCCGTCCGAAATTGCCAAAATATCGCTGATGGGCACCATCGCCTTCCTCCTGAGCAGACAGAACGGAGAAAACGACGGTGTCCTCTTCCGCTGGATGATCGGACTCATGACGGTGGTCTGCGGAATCATCGCAATGGACAACCTGTCGACCGCCCTGCTGCTCTTCGGCGTCTGCTACCTGCTGATGTTTATCGGCAATGTGAAGATCCTGCGTCTGCTCAAGGTCGCCGCCGGAGGGATCGCCATCCTCTTCCTCTTCTCCCTGATGGTGAAGGTGATCCCCGGTGACTGGACCGATTCCGGGCCGCTGAGCCGCCTGGGTACATGGAAGAACCGGATTGTCAACTACAGCATGCACCGCGAACTCTCGGAAGAGGAGTACTTCACGATTACCGACGAAAACTTTCAGGTGGCACACGCCAAGATCGCCATCGCCAACGGAGGCGTCCTGGGCGTGTTCCCCGGAAACAGTACCGAACGCGATTTCCTGCCGCAGGCCTATTCCGACTTCATCTACGCCATCATTATCGAAGAGATGGGGTTTTTCGGCGGCATCTTCGTCCTCCTCCTCTATGTGATCATCCTCATCCGGGCGGGCATGATCGTGCGGAAGACCGAAAAACCATTCCCCAAATACCTCGTACTGGGGTCAGCCCTGATGCTCTCCATGCAAGCCTTCATCAACATGGCCGTAGCCGTCAACCTGATCCCGGTCACCGGACAGCCCCTGCCCCTGATAAGCCGCGGCGGCACCTCCACGCTCATCACCTGCGCCTACTTCGGACTGATCCTGAGCGCCGACCGTTTCGGTATCGGCAGAAAACGGGACGGGGACGCGGACGATACCGGCGACGGGGAGCCGGAGGCACCGGATGACCCTTCGGGCGACGCGGCATATCCCCCCGGCAGGCAGGACGGCAGCATCGGTTTTGAAGTAATACAGCCATAAATCACCCTTACACTGACGGCAAAAGAATGAAAGAAACAGTACATACACGCGGCGAAGCCCCCCGCATACTCATCAGCGGCGGCGGTACGGGAGGACATATCTTCCCCGCCCTCAGCATAGCCGGCGCCGCCCGGGAGCGGTGGCCCGGCAGCAAAATCCTCTTCGTGGGCGCCGAAGACCGGATGGAGATGGAACGCGTGCCGGCGGCAGGGTATGACATTATCGGTCTGCCCGTGGCCGGGTTCGACCGGAGGAATCTCCTGAAGAACATCTCCGTCACCGTGAAGCTCTGCAAAAGTATGCGGAAAGCCCGCAGGATCGTAGACGACTTTCGCCCCCACATCGCCGTCGGAGTGGGAGGCTATGCCAGCGGCCCCACGCTGAGGGCAGCCGCCGCACGGGGCGTACCCACGCTGCTGCAGGAACAGAACTCCCTCGCCGGAGTGACCAACAGGCTGCTGGCCCGCAGGGCAGCCGCCATCTGTGTGGCGTATGAAGGAATGGAAAGGTTCTTCCCGAAAGAGAAGATCATACTTACGGGCAATCCCTGCAGGCACGACCTGGTTGTATCGGACAGGAACCGTGCCGGGGGATATGCCCACTTTCGGCTCGATCCCCGCCGGCGAACACTCCTCATGCTGGGGGGAAGCCTCGGCGCACGCACACTCAACCGGAGCATCATCGACGCCTTCCCGAAACTGGCCGCCGCCACCGGTCTGCAGGTGATCTGGCAATGCGGACGCTATTACCTGGAAGAGATGCAGCAGCTGCAGGCCGCGGGGCGGATTCCCGAGAATGTGCACCTGACCGGATTCGTATCACGCATGGACTACGCCTGCTCGGTGGCCGACCTGATCATCTCCCGCGCCGGCGCCGGTTCCCTCTCCGAGTTCAGCCTGCTGGGCAGGCCCGTCATCCTCGTCCCCTCGCCCAATGTGGCCGAAGACCATCAGACGAAAAACGCACAGGCGCTGGTCGACCGTGGCGCCGCCGTCATGATCCGCGACGCCGACGCCCCCGCACACCTGTTCGACACCGCCATCGCCCTCGTCGGGAATGACGGCGAACTGCGACGCCTCGCCACCCGCATCGCCGCGCTGGCACAGCCCGACGCCGCCCGACGGATCGTCGACGTAATGCAAAGGATCATCCACCCGTAACCCCCACACAACACCGACTATGCACTGCGAATCCATCTACTTTATCGGCATCGGCGGCATCGGCATGAGCAACCTCGCCCGTTACTTCCTCTCCCGCGGGAAGAGGGTGGGGGGGTATGACCGCACCGAGTCACCGCTGACGCGCGCGCTGCAGGACGAAGGAGCCCTCGTCCGCTACGAAGACAACGCCGCCTCCCTCCCCGCACCCTTTCTTGACAGAGACACCACACTGGTCGTCTACACCCCGGCCGTGCCCGACACCCACGGCGAACTGCGCTTCTTCAGGGAAAACGGATACACCCTCATGAAGAGGGCACAGCTGCTCGGGCAGATCACCGCCGCGAGCGACGCCGTCTGCGTGGCGGGAACGCACGGCAAAACCACCGTCTCGAGCATGATCGCCCACCTGCTGCGGCAATCACCCGTCGACTGCAACGCCTTTCTGGGAGGCATCCTCAGAAACTGCAACACCAACCTGCTCCTCTCCCCCACAAGCCACCTCACGGTGGTCGAGGCCGATGAGTACGACCGCTCCTTCCACTGGCTGAAGCCCCGGATCGCCGTCATCACCTCGGCCGACCCCGACCACCTCGACATCTACGGCACGGCCACGGCTTATCGCGAGAGCTTCGAGACGTTCACCACCCTCATCCGTCCCGGCGGACACCTGATCGTGAAGCGCGGGATCGCCCTCACCCCCCGCTGCGACGCCTCGGTGAAGGTATGGAGCTACGGCGAAACGGAAGGCGACTTTCACGCCGGGAACATCCGCATGTGCGACGGCGAAATCCTCTTCGACCTCCACACCCCCGCCCACGGCACCATCCACCATATCTCACCCGGCGTCCCCGCCAGGATCAACGTCGAAAACGCCACAGCCGCCGCCGCCGCCGCCCTCCTCTGCGGCGTCGCGCCCGCGTTCGTCCGCCCCGCCCTGCAAACCTTCGGCGGCGTAGCCCGACGCTTCGAGTTCCACCTCCGCACCGCCCGCATCGTCCTTATCGACGACTACGCCCACCACCCGCGCGAACTCTCGGCCACCCTCCGCTCCGTCCGCACCCTCTACCCCGGGCGCAAGATCACAGCCATCTTTCAGCCCCACCTCTACTCGCGCACCCGCGACTTTGCCGAAGCGTTCGCCCGCAGCCTCACGCTCGCCGACGAGGTGATCCTGCTCGACATCTACCCGGCACGCGAAGAACCCATCCCCGGCGTCACCTCCCGCATCATCTTCGACCGCATACACGCCACCCGCAAGACCCTCTGCACCGCACAGCAACTGCCCCGACTCCTGCGCGAACGCGAGACCGAGGTGCTGATTACCCTCGGCGCAGGCGACATCGACCGCCTGCTTCCCACCCTGAAACGCGTGCTGAGCGAGAAGTACCTCGCCCCCGACACGCCCGGATTCACAGACCGATAAAACCCCTCGACAGTGAAAAAACTCCTCATCACACTCATCGCCATCGCCCTCACCGGCTACCTCCTCTTCTCCGTATCCTACTTCCGGCACCGCTCCCGGAACAGAGTCTGCGACCGCTTCAGCGTCGTGATCGCCGACAGCGCCCGACTCCGGATCATCTCCTCGCGCGAAATCACGCAACTGATCAGGCGACACAAACTCGACCCCGTCGGCAAAACCTTCGGCGAGATCAACACACTCGCCATCCGCGACACGATCCTCACCAGCAAGCTCGTCGCCTCGGCCGAGGTATACACCACCCCCGACGGATCGGTCATCGCCACCGTCTCGCAGCGGAAACCCATCCTGAGAGTCATCTCAAGCACCCGCGGACACTTCTACGTCGACAGTCTGGGCGACATCATGCCCGTCTCCGGCCGCTACGCCGTCTACGTACCCGTCGCCACCGGCTACATCGACGAAGAGTTCGCCCGCACCCGCCTCTGCGACTTCGTCCGCTTCCTCAACGCCCAGCCCCGCTGGGACGTCTGGGTCGAACAGATCGTCGTACAAAGGAACCGCGAGGTCATCCTTATCCCCCGCGCGGGAGACTTTCGCATCCTCCTCGGCCCCCTGGACGATTACCGCAGCAAGCTCTCCAAGTTCACCCGTTTCGTCGACGAGGGACTCAGCGTCGTCGGCTGGAACCGCTATTCGACCATCAATCTGAAGTACGAAAATCAGGTAGTCTGTACAAAAAGGTAAGCTGATTGGCCGACCCCGTGGCCGGCTGAGTAAAGGTTA
>JAIRSV010000090.1 GCA_031255275.1 Proteiniphilum sp. | reverse complement strand
GCGACGGTATAATCATGTAAATCATATAAATCAGAAGAATCACAGTGCAGACAATTAACAAAGAAATCGCTTAATAAAGAAATCGTTCGTCGGGGCGGGTGCTCCCGCCCCTTGCCGCTGGGCGTTCCCCGAGCTGGTTATCTCCGCTTCTCGACTTCTTTACTTCTCCTCCTCTTTACTTCTTAAAAAAACTTTCGTTCGTCGGGGCGGGTGCTCCCGCCCCTTGCCGCTCCGGCGCTCCCCGAGCTGGTTTTCTCCGCTTTCCATTAATGAAGCTCTCGCCCCTTGCCACTCCGGCGTTCCCCGAGCTGGTTTTTTCCACTTCTTTCTTCTCTTCTCAACTTCTTCACTTCTCCCCATTATCTCATTATCACATTATCACACTTTTTTACCTTCAATGAAGGAAATCACTCTCCGATTACAGATTATTTCTTATATTTGCGGAGCTATTTCTGCATAGAGATTATTTATTTCGAAAAATTTGCGGTGAAAGAGTTTATGCGGGCAACGATATGTTAATTACCCGCACCATGTCATGTAAAGATGAATGTATATCAAATAAAAGAAACTATAAACGGAGATTTGCTTTTTGCACCGGATGTCTCAGCCAGTTACGCCAGCGCATTTGCGTCGGATCTGATGAGCGATGTCCTGTGTCACTACATGGAAAACTCCCTCCTGATAACAGGCCTGTGCACTTTGCAGGCGATCCGTACAGCAGAAATTTCCAGCATATCCTGTATCATTTTCGCCCGCGGAAAACGGGCGTCGAAGGAAATGCTTCAACTGGCCAGAGAACACAGCATTGCTATCATAGAATCAGCACTGACCATGTTCGAGATTTCCGGCAAACTTTATAAGAACGGATTAAACCCAATTCCGGAATGACGATAGAATATCACATAAAAGGGGGAGACTTCAGCGCCGCAGGCAGCGCAAGTTCGGAAGTAAAGAAGACTTTGAAGCAGTTCAACATCTCCCCGTTCCTCCTGCGACGGGTAGCAATAGCCCTCTATGAGGCGGAGATGAATGTAGTGGCTCATGCCTGCAAAGGCCTCATGAGCGTGGATATTCGCCCCTCCTGCATTTGCGTGGTGGTGGAAGACGAAGGCCCCGGCATCGAGGATATTGAAAAGGCAATGGAAGAGGGATTCTCCACCGCTACGGACGAAGTCCGCCAGATGGGTTTCGGAGCGGGAATGGGACTGCCCAACATCAGAAAAAACAGCGACGGGATGAAGCTAACCTCCACTCCCGGCACAGGCACACGACTGGAATTTACGGTTAACATTTGAAGAGACAACCCATCCGGATGAAAGAAAGCAGCTATGCACATTCCATACAGATTGACCCCGACAAATGCGTCGGATGTTCGCACTGTATGCGCGTCTGTTCCACGCAGGCCATTCGCATCGCGGACGGATATGCGCGGATACAGTCCGAAAGGTGCATTGACTGCGGAGAATGTTTCCGCGTCTGTCCGCAGCGGGCTATCTATGCCCGGCACGACGGCCTCTCTTCCCTTCCCTCCGGACACTGCAAAATAGCACTGGTGCCGTCCGTCTTCGTCGGCCAGTTCTCCACCGAATACTCCGCCACACAGGTATTAAACGCCGTGAAACAGATCGGCTTCGACGAAGTATTCGAAGTGGAACAGGCCGTCGATTTCATGAAAGAGGCCTATCGCTCCGAGGCGGAAACAAATCCCCTCCGCCCGCTCATCAGCTCTTACTGCCCCGCAATCGTACGCCTCATCCAGGTGCAGTATCCCTCGCTCACCGGACAGATCATGCGCCTGAAGGCGCCGCACGACATCGCCGCACTCTACCTCCGGAAATCGAAAGAGGCTGAGGGCCTCGATCCCCAAAAGCTCACCATATACTACGTCACGCCCTGTGCCGCGAAAATCGCGGCAGCCCGCGCGCCGGTGGGAGAGACAGAGTCGCCCATAGACGCCACGGTGGACATGACGGTGGTCTACAACAGAGCCGCCGCCACACTGTATGGCAGGAAAAAAAAGGGACTGCGCAAAACCTGTGCAGACATGGATCCCGATTCCGTCAACTGGTCGCTGTCGGGCACCGAAAAGAAATATTTTCCCGGAAGGTGCCTTGCCATCGACGGAATGGATAATGTGATAGAATTTCTGGAAAAACTCGAATCGGGACACATCTCCGATATTGATTTCCTGGAGATGCGCGCCTGCGACCAGGGTTGTGCCGGCGGCGTCCTCTGTCCCGGCAACAGGTTTCTGGCCGTGGAACGGCTGGAACACCGGCAGAAAAGACTGCAGAAACTGAAGGAGGCTAACAGGGGTAAGGTGAAAAACCCCCTGATGGAATACCGCGAAATACTTCATACCATGTCAGGAGTAAGCCCCGTCTATCCGCGCGCCGGCCTGCTGCTGGACCAGGATATGGAAAAAGCCCTTATCAAACTGCAGCGGATAGAGCGGATGATGACCTGTTTCCCCGGATTTGACTGCGGCGCCTGCGGCGCGCCGGGCTGCAGAAACCTTGCGGAAGATATTGTAAAGAACAGAGCAAGCATCTCACACTGCGTTTTCGTACAGCGCGTGATGGAGAAAAACTCCAAACTGAGTCCCGACCAGGCCTTCGTCATCATAGAAAAGATATGGGGAAAGGGACGGCTCGATAAGTACATGCACAAAAAGTAAAGAGAGTGAGAGAGAGAGTGAGTGAGTGAGTGACGGGATAAAATACCCTCCTCAAAAAATAAAAACGGATATGAAAATCAGCTTGAACAATCTGAAAGAAAAACTGAACTGCACATGCCTGTCCGGAGAAAACCGGTTGGACAGGATTGCGGACGGCGCCTACGTCTCCGACCTGCTCAGCGACGTGATGGGCAAAGCACAGCCCGGTATGCTCTGGGTCACCTCCCAGGTACACAAAAACATTGTGGCCGTAGCCTCGCTGAAAGAGTTAAGCGCCATCATCGTGGTCAACGAACGGAAGGTAGACCGGGAAGTCCTGGAACAGGCCGAATCGGAAGAAATAGTCATCCTGGCGTCGGGAAAACCGACATTCGAAACCGCGGGAGAACTCTATCGGATAATCCGGCAATAATTCGACCGCCGTTCGACGCCCACCGCGCGACGACCCAAAGAGAATGAACTGTTGAGCAAATGAATCAATGAACGCCGACCTGCACATACACACCTGCCTCTCCCCCTGCGGAGATCTGGAAATGGCTCCGCGCAACATCATCCGTGTGGCGAAGGAGAGAGGCTTGGGGATGATCGCCATCACCGATCACAACACTACGCGAAATGTGCAGGTCTGCATGAAACTGGGCGAACGGGAAGGCATCCATGTAATACCCGGCTGCGAAGTCAATACCCGGGAAGAGGTACATACGCTCTGTTACTTTCCGCACCTGTCGGCGGCGGAAACATTCCAGTCCTACCTGGACAGGCGGATGACCGGGGTGAAAAACGACCCCCTCCGCTTTGGCTATCAGGTGGCCGTGGACGAAAACGACCGGATCGTCTATGAGGAAGAAAGATCCCTCTTCATGAGCATACGAGACGGAATAGAGGATGTGGCAGACTGCGTACACCGGCTGGGAGGCCTTTTCGTACCGGCGCACGTCGACCGGCCGAAAAACAGCCTGTTCAGCCAGCTGGGATTCATCCCCCCCGACCTGGAATATGACGCCCTGGAAATCTCGAAGGCGACAACGCCCGAAGAATTTCTCCGGCAACATCCCGGTCTGAAGGAAAGACGCCTCCTGCAAAGTTCGGATGCACATTACCCGGAAGACATCGCCCGCGCCTGTACCCGGTTCGAGATGGAGGAACCGGACTGGGAACACTTCACGAAAGCGCTGCTTCACGCACGCTTCGAAACGTTCCGCTGCGGCGGAAGGGCGTCCCGCACGGGAAAAGCCGGCAACAGATAAGACATACAAAACGCGGAAGAGAGGACTGAATATGATTGATCTGGCCATGCACATGATGGATATTGCACAAAACTCCCTGCGCGCCGGGGCGAAGCAAATCGACATCGACCTGACGGAGAGCAGTCGCGACCATACGCTGCTGTTCCGGGTGAGCGACAACGGCAGCGGCATGAGCCGGGAGACGGTGGAAAAACTGGCCGATCCCTTTTTCACCACCCGCACCACGCGGAAAGCCGGTCTGGGCATACCCTTCCTGAAGATGACCTGCGAACAGGCTGACGGCAGGCTGACGGTCTCTTCGGAAGAAGGCCGCGGCACAGTTGTGGAAGCGCTCTATCGCACCGACCATCCCGACTGTCTGCCGCCGGGCGATATGGCCGGCTATCTCGTCCTTTTGCTGAGGGCGAATCCCGAAGTCCGCTTCAGGTTTGCCAGCCGGATAGATGACGCGGAGTTCGTACTCGACTCCGACGAACTGAAAGAGCAGGGGATCAACCTCCTTCATCCCCAAATGCCGGACGCCGTGAGAGGATATATCCGGGAAAACCTGAAGGAAATCGGCCGGAAACGGCCACCGTATGGCTTCCCGTACCGGCTGGCGACGCAGGCGCCGCAGACGGACAACATGCAACAGACAACAGAGAGATATTAACAGAAAATATAACTATTAACTTTTGGATAAATAATGAACGGAATCAAAACGCTCGCCGACCTGAAAAGGAAACAGGAAGAGGTCATGTCCCGCATGGGACAGAGGAACAGGGGAGAAAATCCCGAATCGCTGGTACAGGTGAAAGTGGCAATGGCCACCTGCGGCATCGCTTCGGGCGCCAAAGAAGTAATGGAATACTTCATGGACGAACTCGACAGGAAAGAGATTGATGCGGTCGTCACACAGACAGGCTGCATGGGATACTGCTTTGCGGAACCTACCGTGGAGATCACCCTGCCCGGCAGGGAAGCAATCGTCTTCGGCTACGTAGACATCCGGAAGGCCGGCGAAATCATCGAACGCTACATCGGAGAGGGTGAACTGCTGGATGGCATCATCCCGCAGAATTACAATACCATTTAACGAAAAAAAAACCTGTTTATGAGCAAATACAAAATGCACCTGCTTGTTTGCGGAGGCACCGGCTGTCACTCCTCCGAGAGTTACCGGCTGTATGAAACGCTGCGCGACCAGGTGGAAAAAAGAGGACTGGAGAGAGACGTACAGGTCATCCTCACCGGATGTTTCGGCTTCTGCGAAAAGGGAGCCATCCTCAAGGTCATGCCCGACAACACCTTCTATACGCAGGTGAAGCCGTCGGACGCCGAAGAGATCCTCGACGAACATATCATCAAAGGGCGGCGCGTACACCGGCTGCTCTATACCAATCCCGAAACGGAGGAACACGTTCCCGATTCGAAGCAGATGGACTTTTACAGAAAGCAACTGCGCATAGCGCTCCGTAACTGCGGCGCCGTCGATCCCGAAAATATCGACGAGTCCATCGCGCGCGACGCTTACCAGGCGCTGGGGAAGGCGCTTACCGAATACACTCCGGCCGAAACCGTAGACCTGATCAAACGGTCGGGACTCCGCGGCCGCGGCGGAGCCGGATTCCCTACCGGACTGAAATGGGAGATCGCGGCAAGGAACGGGGCCGACCAAAAGTATGTGGTCTGCAATGCCGACGAGGGAGATCCCGGCGCATTCATGGATCGATCCATTCTGGAAGGCGACCCGCACTCCGTCCTCGAGGCGATGGCCATCTGCGGCTACTGCACAGGCGCCTCAAAAGGCCTGGTCTATATCCGCGCGGAATACCCGCTTGCCATCAAGCGGCTGAAAATAGCCATCGGACAGGCGCGCGAATACGGATTGCTGGGGGAACATATCCTCGGTACGGACTTCAGCTTCGACGTCACGCTGAGGTATGGCGCCGGCGCCTTTGTCTGCGGCGAAGAGACTGCCCTTATCCACTCAATGGAAGGGAAGCGGGGCGAACCGTCCAACAAGCCGCCCTTCCCCGCGCAGAGCGGCTATCTGGGGAAACCGTCCAACGTGAACAATGTGGAGACTTTTGCCAACATACCGGTCATCATCCTGAAGGGCGCCGAATGGTTTTCCGCCATCGGCACCGGGCGCTCGAAGGGGACAAAGGTCTTTGCCCTCGCAGGCAAGATCAACAACGTGGGGCTGATAGAAGTCCCTATGGGCATCACGCTCCGGGAGATCATCTACGAGATAGGGGGCGGCATCAAGAACGGAAAAAAGTTCAAAGCCGTGCAGACCGGGGGGCCGTCGGGAGGCTGCCTCACGGAAAAGCACCTCGATACGCCGATCGACTACGAAAGCCTGACTGCCGCCGGCTCCATGATGGGATCGGGCGGCATGATCGTGCTGGACGAGGATGACTGTATGGTATCGGTAGCCAAATTCTACCTCGGCTTCATCGTAGAGGAATCCTGCGGAAAGTGCGCTCCCTGCCGCATCGGCAACAAGCGTCTGCACGAAGCCCTCACGAGAATTACCGAGGGAAAGGGTGAGGCGGACGATATTGACAGGCTGCGGAATCTGGGAACAGTCATCAAAGACACCTCGCTGTGCGGCCTGGGACAGACGTCACCCAATCCGGTACTCTCCACGCTCGACAACTTCATGGACGAGTATCGCGAACACGTCCACGACCGGAAATGCCGTTCGGGACAGTGCCGGGGACTGCTCTTCTACGTCATATCGAAGGATGACTGCATCGGATGCATGGCCTGCAGAAGGGTATGCCCCACGCACGCCATCAGCGGAGAAAAAAAGGGGGTACATGTCATCGACCAGCACATCTGCATCAAATGCGGCGCCTGCATGGAGAAATGCCAGTTTGACGCCATCAGCCTCAGAAACGACTATCCCCGGGCAACGGCAGCGGCGGCAGTGCAGGAGGAGTCGTCCACACACAGTTAAAATTATCACGCCAGGAATTAATAATATGATAGAGCTTACGATAGATAAGAAAAAGGTAAGGGTGGAAGCGGGAACTACCATCCTGAAAGCTGCCCGGAAAGCGGGCGTAGAGATACCTTCGCTGTGCCGTTTTGAACTGTGCGGCATGGGTATCGAGAACAGGCCGGGAGGGTGCCGCGTCTGCGTGGTGGAGGTGGAAGGACGCCGCAACCTGGCGCCCTCCTGCATAACCGAAGCACAGGAGGGCATGGTGGTGCATACCCGCAGCATACGGGTGCTGAATGCCCGGAAGACGGTGCTGGAACTGATCATATCCGACCATCCGTCCGACTGTCTGGTCTGCGCCAAGTCGGGACGGTGCGAACTGCAAAACCTCGCCATTCAGTTCGGCGTCAGAAACAAGCCCTGCGAAGGAGAACAGTCGCACTACCGGAAGGACACCTCGCCGTCCCTCATCCGCGACGTGGACAAGTGCATCATGTGTCGCCGGTGCGAGATGATGTGTAACGACGTGCAGACCGTAGGCGCCCTTTCGGCCGTGAACCGCGGATTCATGTCCGTAGTGGCGCCGGCCTTCGAGATGAACCTCGAGGACTCGCCCTGCACCTTTTGCGGACAGTGCGTATCGGTCTGCCCCACCGGCGCGCTGACCGAGGCGGATCATACCGGAGACGTTATCCGCGCCCTGAGCGATCCCTCCAAGACGGTGGCGGTGCAGACGGCGCCCGCCGTACGCGCCGCCCTGGGCGAGGAGTTCGGACTGCCGCCCGGCACCTCCGTCACCGGGAAAATGGCATCCGCCCTCCGCGAACTGGGATTTGACTACGTCTTCGATACCGATTTCAGCGCCGACCTCACCATCATGGAAGAGGGTACCGAACTCCTGCAGCGCATCCGGAAACACCTGGACGGTGACCCCGACGTGCGGCTGCCGATCCTGACTTCATGCTGTCCGGGATGGGTAAACTTCTTCGAGCACAATTACCCCGACATGCTGGATGTACCCTCCACCGCAAAATCGCCGCAACAGATGTTCGGCGCCATCGCCAAGACCTGTTTCGCCGAGAAGAAGGGGCTGAACCGGAATGACCTGGTTGTCGTCTCCGTCATGCCCTGTCTGGCGAAGAAATACGAGTGCCGGCGCGAAGAGTTCAAGGTAGACGGCAATCCCGACGTGGACTGCTCCATCTCTACCCGCGAACTGGCGGCCTTCATCAAACAGGCGAATATCGACTTCACGAATCTGCCTGACGGGGTTTTTGACGATCCGATGGGTGAATCGTCCGGCGCCAGCGTCATATTCGGCAATACCGGGGGAGTCATCGAAGCAGCCTGTCGCACGGCATACGAATTATATACCGGCAAGACGCTCGAGAGGGTTGAATTTCATGCACTGCGGGGGATGGAGGGAATCCGTTCGGCCACGATCGATTTCGACGGTCTGCCGCTGCACATAGGCATTGCGCACGGACTGGGCAATGCCCGCAGGCTGCTGGACGAGGTCAGAGCAGGCAAGTCGCAGTATCACGCGATCGAGATCATGGCCTGTCCCGGCGGCTGTATCGGCGGCGGCGGACAGCCCTATCATCACGGCAACAGCGAGATCCTGAACAGGCGCGCCGCGGCGCTCTATGCTGAGGACGAACGCAAGGCCATCCGCAAGTCTCACGAGAATCCCTCCATTATCAAGCTCTACCGGGAGTTTCTGGATAAGCCCGGAAGTCACCGGGCACACACCCTGCTGCACACGAAATACTTTCCGAAGAGCAGCAGTATGAGTATGAGCCGGCGCAATGGCGTGAACAGTGAGCAGAAGTGAATTTGAGTCGTTAAACAAGCTAATGGGACAAGAGTAGTAATATGAACCGGAAAATAAATGAAGCGCCCGAAGTATTTGAATGTACGGGAAAAACAGCCTCCGGCGGCGCAGGGATAAAAGAGAGCCTCACGGAGGAGAAGCTGGCGAAGATCAGCGAGATATGCAACACCTTCGGCAACGATCCGGGGGAGTTGATCAACGTACTGCACGAGGTACAGCACGCGTTCGGGTACATACCGGCGGAAGTGCAGGAAGCCGTAGCCCGCAATCTGCACCTGTCGGCAGCGCAGGTGTATGGCGTGGTGACCTTCTACACCTTCTTTTCGATGATACCGAAGGGAGAGCATCCCATATCCGTCTGCACGGGTACCGCCTGTCACGTCCGTGGTGCCGAAAGCGTACTGGAGGAGTTCAGGAAGGAGCTGCAGCTGGAAGTGGGAGAAACCTCCTCCGACGGTAAGTTTTCCCTCAACTGCCTTCGCTGCGTGGGAGCCTGCGGCCTTGCGCCGGTAGTGCTGGTGGGAGAGAGAGTTTACGGTCGCGTGTCGCCCGACGGAGTGAAAGCCATCATCGCCGAGTATCGAGAGAAGAAGCTTCATTAATGGACAGTGGACAGTTGACAGTTGAAAATGTTTTTCTGAGAAGTCGAGCAGTAGAGAAAACCAGCTCGGGGAGCGCCGGAGCGGCAAGGGGCGGGAGCACCCACGAGTGGTCGGAAGAAATTCCGACCGCGATTACTATGTTTAATGATACAGGAGAATACTGTTTCCCATATGTATCCGCCAGCTTAATTTTAATTATCTTTGTGGAGTGATAATCA